>QHPP01000277.1 GCA_003219125.1 Verrucomicrobiota bacterium | reverse complement strand
GGAGCTGTTCCCCGAATTTCCCAATTTTCCTAACACTGCGCCTTTCTTAACTTGATCGCCAACACGCACCGTGACGGAATTCTTTTGCAGATGCGCATAGAAGGCGAAGTATCCGCCGCCGATATCGAGAACAACGTGATTGCCATCGACGGTATCGATAGTCATGGTATCCGGGTCGGGTAATTTCCCGGGCTTTTGATCATCGAGATCGTTGAGCATGCCTACTACTTTGCCGTCCGCCACGGCCGGCACTTCCGCGCCGTAGCAGGTGTAGTTGTGCACGTCGGAGAGATCATCGTGGACGAGTCGGCCTTGTTCATCGAACCGCATCCAGTCGATGGCGAAGCGCTGCGCATCGTAGAGAGCGCCGTTAATGCTTAGGACGGAGCCGCGGTGGATGATTTCCGGATTACAGCAACCGTTGCCGGCTACCCATCCCGCACCAGCCAGCGGCGCTCCGATGACCACTGGTTTGTCCTCCGCGATTTTTAGATGGGCAACAACGTAATCGAGCGGTTTCGGCTCACCTGGTCCCGGACTAGCGGCAGCGAGAAGATGGAGACGGTGTTCGAGAGCACGGGGAATATCGGCACTGTCCTTAAAAGCTAACTCGATATAGAAGAGGCGTACTTCGTTAGGCCCGATTTTGGCATCGGCCGCCGGCGCCGGCGCCAGAGTCCGCATGCGCTTGACAACGTTCGGTCCGGAGAAGCTGGTGATGAGCTTAGAAGCATTCGGGGCCTCCAGCACATCGATGCTGCGAATGGTAGCTGGAAGCGGTCTCGTGTTTGTGAGCTGAAGCTCATAAATGACATGGTAAACGTTGTCAGTTCCGCGAACCGCGTGGGTTTCCGGCGAAAGCGTCGAGGCGATAACTGGTGTGAAAACGTCGCCGGAAGCGCCTGCCTCAGTGGCCGCGGAAGTGACCGCGATTGTCGCAAAAAAGAAAATGGCAAAGCGCATAAGCCCAAAAATATTCATGGGCAAAATATCAGCAGTGTGAAAACCGCCCGCAATACTAAAGCTTGTCCGACATTGGTCATGCCGCTGGTAAAGGTAACGACGCTGATGGCCATATGACTGAGCGTTGCAATCGGTTATTTAAGCTCACGCGAAGCGATTTGTGCTACTAACGATTTCGTTCAACGGGCGCAGTCGCTCGCTTTGCTGATTAACGAGCAGTTTCGAGTAACCGACGATGTCGATGAAGAGGACGTGCGCAATTTCCAGCTCGATCTCTTTTTTACCTTCGGCGGCCATGATTATTTCGGCGCGAGGGAGGCGACGATTTTCTCGAAGCGCGGATCACCCCGCAGTGGGTCCCAGTACGGATGCAGACGCAGTTGGCCGTAGCTTAACTCGCTGGGGATGCTTGCGACGACGGCTAATTGTTGTAAGGCCAGATCTTTCTCGCCAGTCCATGCATAGGTGAGCGCGAGAAATTCAAGCAAAAGCGAACCAGTGATTGAATCTTTCGTCACCGGTAACAACTCGACCGCGCGGCGGCCTTCTCGGATGGCATCCTCTTTCTGGCCCAGGGCAGCATCAGCCATCGCCAGAACGCAAAAGGCCTCTGCGTAAGCTGGTTGCTCACGCACCATTTTCTCGGCCTCATTATGCACGGCTGCAAATGCTGTGCGCGCCGCCGTTGAATCACCTCGCATTTGAGCGACGACGCCCTGGCACCACGTTTTCGGAAACGGAATAGTTTCGGCGTGACATCCATCGTTCGGTAGCGCGTCCAGGGCTCGCTGCGCGCCATCAACATCACGCTGGCACTGCGATACTTCGAGCCAAGCCTCGGCTATGTTTTCAGCTTCCCGTGGATCTTCAGTCAGGATGGTCTGAATGGTCGAAGTGAGCGGGCGCGGGTCAGCATGCCAGTCGAGCTCGATGTCCGCTCGCGTAACTCGCAGCGCTGCGTCTTTGGGAGTAATTGCGACTGCGCGGTCCAGGACTCGCGCGGCATCGGCAAAACGCCGCAAACGCCCATAGCTCCTGGCTATTTGTTGGAGAAAAAAAACATTTCGCGGGTCGAGCTCGACGGCGCGCTCGAGATTTTTGGTCGATTCAGCCCAGCGCCCTTGCCGTCGATCGATATAGCCAGCCAGCTCGAACGCCGCCGGCTCGTTCGGCAAACTCGTCTGTGCCAGACTAAGTTCCTTCCGAGCACGGTCATAATCGTAATGACCAAAGTACAAATGGTTGGCGAGGGCAAGATGCGCTTCGCCTGAATTTGGGCGTAGGCGAGAGAGCGACTCGATCGCCGCGTCGGCCATCGCCAACCGCGCCGCAGTGTGATCGGTACCGACGAAATAGAGCACATCGTGAGCGTAGGCAAGTTGGTAATAAGCAAGCGCGAAGGCGGGATCGCGTTCGACTGCCTGATTTAAAAGGCGAATAGCCTCCAACAGGCTCTCCGCTTGAGGTGTACTTAAAACTGAACTCGCGATGAGTATTTTGGCCCGTATGTAAAGATCGTATGCAGCAAGATCAGCCGTTGGTTTTTGCTCGATGGCTGCTTTCTCTTCGGGCGAAAGCTTGGCTTTAAGCTGAGAAACGATCTGTTCTGCAAGCTCGCTTTGAATCGCGAACACGTCAGCGAGATCGCGATCATAATGTTCCGCCCAAAGATGGTTGTCGGTGCGTGCGTCGATCAATTGAGCGCTGACGCGCACACGGTTCGCGGTGCGCTGCACAGTCCCTTCAATTACATGCGCAACCCCGAGCGCATTTGCAATCTCGCCCAGATTCCGCTTTACACCCGTTTTGTACTGCATCACGGAAGTCCGGCTGATCACCTTCAAGTCCGCGATCTTTGCAAGGTTATTCAGGATTTCGTCCTGCACGCCCTCAGCGAAAAACGCGTTCTGCGGATCAGCGCTCAGATTTTCGAAGGGGAGAACTGCGATACTCTTTTCAGCAACGCTGAGTGTTGATCGCGTCGATTTGCGTAAGACAAAGATGAAGGCACCTGCAACGGCAGCGAGCACCAACAATGCGATTGCCACTTCCGCCCAGTGCACGTGGCTGCGATGTTTCTTAAGCGCCCGGAGTTTTTTTGGCAGCTGCGGATTTCCAACATCATCCGAGTAGAGGTTGGTTACGCCAACGCGGACGCCGTGTTTCACTTCCCATGCGCCAAGATCATGCAGGAGCGGCTGCCAACGATCGTCCTGTTCGAGATCTTCGGCCACATGCTTGGAAAGCAGGATGTGTCCGGCATCGCCGCAATCCATCACCCGTTGCGCCATGTTGATGCCGGCGCCGGCGATGTTGGCTCGCTGATTGACATCGACGACCTCATTGACCGGGCCGCTGTGGATTCCCATGCGAAGTTGAATCGCGGGATGACTTTTCAGCGCCCGCGCGATCTCCATGGCGCACTCCACCGGTGCCTCGGTATTAGTGCGGAAAACCAGCGCCATGCCGTCGCCAGTCGGCAGACGGATCAACTTTCCCGCCGACTCGGCCTGCCGAAATTCGCTTGTCCCGCTGACGACTTCGTTTAGCTCGCGTAGTAGTTCGCTCTGCTGCTTAACGAGGAGCTTCGAATAACCGACGACGTCGATGAAAAGGACGTGCCCGATCTCCAGCCGCGTATCTCCAGTCGACATCCTGCGGAGTTTAGAACACCCGCTTAATCCGCCACTACCTTATTCTTCGGATTTTCACGGTTCGATAATCTCCGCTCCGATCCGCGCTTCGCCGACCTCGTGCGCCGCGTCGGCCTGCCAGAATAAGATGTTGAACGGTTGGACGCGACCCCGTAACTCCCCAACTCTGTTCTCTGTTCGTTGATTGAAGGTTGGACGTTGAGCGCTGAGCGTTGGAAGTTAAGTGTTTGCTTTGTACATCGCCTTTAAGCACCGTTTCCCGTTCATCATTTTTCTCCTGATCCTTCTCGCAGGGATCTCTGCCGTTTACGTTGATTGGAACTGGAAACGGAAACTTTCGCCGCACGGTGGACAATACTTTTTTCATCGAGTTGAGCTGGCTGTGCCGTTGTTTCAGCAATCAGATGACAGGTGGCGCGATGATCCGCTTGGAGGGCTTCCGGACAACGGCACTCTGGGCGGCGAAGGTTGCGCGGTCGCAGCAGCGGCGATGCTATTCAAATTTTATGGACTCGACACCGATCCACAACGGTTGAATTGGTTTTTGACGTCGGTTGACGGATACACCGGCCGCGGCTGGATTTACTGGGACCGCGCGGCCTGGTGGGCGCCTGACCGTGTCCGACATGTGTATGAAGATCTGCCGTCGTATCAGCTGATCGATTCCAATCTCGCACGCGGCAATCCGGTGATCGTACGCGTGCGACTGTCAAGTGGCATCACGCATTTCGTGGTTATCGCAGGCAAGGACGGCTTCGACTATCTCGTGCGCGATCCCGGCGCGGGTGCCGCGAAAGGTTTTTATCCACTGCGCGAGCTCCACAGCGATATCGAAGCGCTACGATTTTACGAACCGCTGTCCAGCGCGGTCTGGCGCTGAAACTTACCCGCGGAGAATGTGCACAAGAGCGGTTCTATTGCATCTGGGGTCGCGTCCTAAATCCGGCCGATTGTGAAATCGCATGCGGGATAACCCTGGCCACCGGTTTGTCCGAGCAAGGCCGCCAAACGCTGCGCCAGTGAGGCGAAAGTCGGATCCGATCGCGCGAGTTGTTCGGCCGCCGCGTGGAAAAGAGTCAGACTGGAAACCAGTTTCAGTGCGTCGGTCCTACCGCCCATGAGATCTTCGAAGCGGATCCCGCGGACAAGTTGTTCGCTAACCGCTGCGACGATTTCTTCATAGCGCTCACGAAGGATTGGATCGCGCAAGTAAGCGCAGGCCTCAGCGAGATCTTCTATCGCGTAGGCCCGCGCGGTCGACGAACGACCGAGGCCTCCAATCTGGGGAAATATGTACCAGATCCAGTGGCTGCGTTTGCCGCCAGCCCGAATTTCGGCCAGGGCGGTGTCGTAGCCGGCCCAGCGCTTGGCTTGAGCTTCGTGAAATCGCTCCAGAGACATGCGTTAAAGAATCGTCGCAATGCGATTCCGTTGCCAGTGCCGCAGTAGGTCAGCCGCCTTCGTCCCG
>QHPP01000256.1 GCA_003219125.1 Verrucomicrobiota bacterium | reverse complement strand
TTCATTCATCGCGCTGGTCGGAATGCGCGGGCCGGGGATGGAGTTCAAAGAAATTTACGACACCATGATGTCGTTCTCAATGAACCGAGTCGGCAAAGCGTGGAGCGCGGGCATGAATCGGCTGGGCGCGACCATTCGCACGCCGAACGTGCCAGTGCAAAGCGCGGAGTTGCGCGGTTTCGCTGGACAACTCGGGCGTTTGATTTGGCGCTTCAATGTCGCAATCAATCGCGCGCTGGTCGTTTACCGCGAACCGGTCCTGGACATGCAGCTGATTCAGGAGCGGATCGCAGGAGCGGCGATGGAATTGTTCGCCTCAACCTGCGCGCTCAGCCGCTGGGATTCGGAGCTGCAGGCACGCGGGCGAAATGGCGAAAAACAACCACAACCACTCGATTTCACTGCGCCGGAATATTTCCTGCGCAAATCGATTCGTCACGCCAAGGAATTGCTGGCGAAATTAAATGATAATGATGATCGGGCGTTGCTCGCCGCGGCTGATTCTAAGCTGGGAAAACCGTCCCCGATTGGTCAAAACGATCGCTGAAAGGTTCCTTTCTCTCCGCAGCACGGAAGCGGTTTCCGCGGTTTAACATCTCGCTGGCATAACAGGCGCTTTGATGGCGCGCATGCTCAATCCCGGCGATTCCCTTGTCGCGACTGCTACCGTAGCTCCCGAAAGTTCAAATTGCCTCGCGCGAGATACCGGGCGCAAGCGATCTCAGCGAACGTTCCTTGTTGGCTCTTTAGTTCTTCTTCTGTTGTTGCTGCCTTTGATCCCCTCATTCGAGAGAGGCGGCTCGCCAATGGATGAAGGATCGCTGCTCCTATATCCCGAACTAATTCAACATGGCATGGTCCCATATCGGGACTTTGAGACATTCTATGGACCGGCCAATATTTATTTTCTGGCCGCGACCTACTCCTTCTTCGGGGCGAACATCTCGGTTGAGCGCGGAATTGGCTTTCTTTATCGCGCACTCGTCCTTTTGCTGATCTTCGCTCTTGTTTCACGTTGGAACACGGCTCTCGCTGCTAGTTGCACCGCGCTCGCCGGCTGGATTTTGCTTCTTTCGCAACTCGCCGCCTATTCGTGGTTTGGCGGTGTGGCGTGCGTTCTGGGTTCCTTTTTGCTTTTGGCTAATCCCAATTCGAACGCGCGCATCTTCCTGGGAGGTCTGCTCGGGGGCGCAGCGCTTCTTTATCGAGTCGATCTTGGGCCGGCCGTGATTGTATCAACCCTTCCGCTGTTTCAGCTGATATGCCGCTCTCAGCGCTTTCGATACCTTGCAGGCTTTGTCGCCGCCTCGATTCCGCTGCTGCTGCTTGCTTGCGTGGCCGGACCACAGCAAATGCTCAACAATTTGTTCCTTTACCCCGTCTTTTACTGCAGCCCGGGTCGCCATCTACCGATTTTCTCAGTCGACCCAGATGTGATCGGATTGTTTTTTGCCCATCTAATCGCAAGCGCAATCAATCTTGCGGCCAGTATTGTTGGCATTCGCGCTAGGCGACACGACGTCCATGGCCGTCTTCTGCTGGCGCTGGCGCTATTGGGCGTGGCGCTGACCCCCCAGGCGATGCAGCGTCTTGATGTAATGCATCTGACCTGCGCCGCTTTCATTTCCCTCGGACTGCTACCGTTGTCGCTGCTCGTTTTGGCGTCTCGCGATTGTGCTGCATCGCCAAACCTCAATAGTGTGCTCCTCGCGAGCTTCGGTATTCTCGCTACGATTGAATTTCTCGCGCCGGAATTAACTGCCTACTTTAAGCACGAATTCAAAGCCGCAGTTTTTTCGCAGAAAGACGAACAGCTCTTTGTTCAGCACAAAGGCCGTGTCTTCCCATTCTACAAGCGGACAACCACAATAATGGCCGGTCGCCTGCTCGACAGGATTGAGAAATTGTCCACCCCTGGACAGAGCCTCTTCATCGGACCGGCCGATCTGCGCCGAACCAATTGCACTGATACATTTCTTTATTACATGCTGCCGCAGTTGCGGCCGGCCACCTACTTCCTCGAGATGAATCCTTTTTCAGCAAACCGTCCCGGATCGCGTCTGGCGGAGGATGTGAAAGATGCCGATTGGCTGGTGCTAAATCGCGACTTCGATTTTTGGAACGAGCCAAATCGCTCGCGCGAGTTTCAATCCGACGTGCCAAATCAAATTGTGAAAGAGCACTTTGAGGTCGTCGCCGAATTCGGAAATTATCTTTTGTTCCACCGCAAAATCGGACCGAAATTCGCGCCAGAACGGCCCAGCAAAATGGCGTATTTCTAGACATTTCCGTTACGGGAGGTCTACCGGATGTTCTTGGATGTTACGCACGCACGAGTTTACGCGCTTTCGGCTCGCAATGTTTCGAGATGCACGGCGTCAAAACGCAATTTGCGCTCAGTCGCTTTCTTCCAAAGCATAATCGAGCCGCCGACGAGCACCATCCAGGGCAAAAGCGACCATGTTGCCAAGGTGGGATCTTTCCCATTGGACATGGCAACAAACCAGGGAAATCCGCGAGCAATTGCAGTATAGACGACAAACACGAAAATCGAACTACTGATGGTGAGCCACAAATAAAGCGAGCTCGAGAGAACAAGGATGAACGGTGCAAGCCAGACCATGTATTGGATGCATACGCCTGGCGATAGGAGGAAAAAAATAATCCAAGCGTAAGCAATGGAATCAATCAAACCACGACCATTCAGGTTCCGGCGACGAAAGGCGATTGCAAATACAGCAGCAACAATTGCTACTTTGAGTAGTAGCGCGGTAGCGGCGGCAGGCACCGGCAAATCGAAAGTTCCCCTGCCGTTGAAGGGCCGCCAATGCGTGAGGCGAAGGCAATACGTGATCCCCCATTCGCCCCAATAGCTTCCATATAACAAAACGTTTTTAGTAAACAGAATCGGGAATTGAAAAATGGGTTGGGCCCAAAGTACGACGCAGCACGTTGCAAAGACGGTGCTGAATCGCAGACCATTCCCGCGCGCGATCCAGAAAAAAAGAAAGACGGGCAACAATAAAAGTGGGATTACTTTGATCTGGCAACTAAGCGCGAAAAATAATCCGCACAGCGCGGCTTTTCCTCGCAGGCACATAAACGCCGCGCAAATCAGAAACAACACCATTACCGGGTCGGTGTTGCCGTGAAAGCCGGAGACCATCAACGAAACCGGGCTGATTGCGAAAAGGGCCAACGCCCAGGTTGGAATGAACACAGCCGTCTTTGCCATTTTGAGCAAGATGAGGACGACCAAGAAGTCAGCGACGATTCCAGGCAAGCGAAGGAGAAAGGGGAAATGAATGCCGGCGGCCTGACACCAGGGTTGCTCGGTCAATGCTAAGATGCCGCGCAAATAATAAGCGGTCAACGGCGGGTGGTTAAAGTAGCGGCTGTGCTGATATGTAAATTCGAGGCCATGTTGGCTCAGGACCTTTGCGAATCCATAAAAGAACACGGCGTCATTCGTGCCGATGGTGTTGTAGGCAATCGCGAGTTTCAGGGTCAGCGCAACGAGCGCAACCGCGACAATACAGACCATGCGCAGATCGCGTTTGGGGTTCATCCCCAAAAATTCGAGCAGCTTGAGTGCCCTTTGGCGGCTTCACCAACGCGACGCCAGCAAAACGCCGATCAGCGGCCGAACAGTCAACCAGTTCCGCTCACTTTAGATCCGCCGGCGATTTTAGAATCTTCAAGCCACGCATGAGTTCGGGACTGACCAGTTCGTAGAGCGGATATTCCACGGCCATGACGACGTAATTACGCATCTCGAACGCGCAGGTTAGGCCGACAGCGGCAAATAGCGCGATGCTGCGCCATCGTTGTGCGACGAACCCAATCAGGACCAGTATTTGGCTGAAGGCGAGGACACGCAATGGCAAGTCCCACATATTTGCGTAACGCAGGTTCATTCCGTATTTGATATTGCACATGACAAGGTAACTCGCGGCAACGAAGAGAAAACAGAACCATTCTTGCTTCTTTGCTCGCCGGAGGTTGAAAGCGGATCCGATTGCCAGCAGCAGGACGATTGGACTAACTAACATTAGATCGACCAGGTAGCGATACCATGGACCATCTCCAGTGAGAATCGCGTACCTGAGTTCGTAGTTCTTACTAACCGACACGTGATAGGTCGCAACTAAGGAAGCTACTCCTCCAGCCAGCATCCCTAACAGAACGACCCCGAGAGCGGGCCCGATGACGGTAGCTAAAAGTAGTTCTCGCGTGACCGTGCCAAACTTCAGCCAATGATTGGCCATGAGAATGGCAACGACAGCGACCCAGACGAAGAAAGCGTTTTCTTTTGTGAGAACCGTCGCGGTCAAGGCAATGGTGTAAAGAACGAGCCACCGCCAATTCTGCGGTGCACGCAGGTTTTCCCACAGCGACCAAAGCACCAGCATCGCCCAAAAAGTGAAGAATCCATCCACCAAGGCATGCTGCGACATATGCAATTGGGTAGGGGCAAAGGCCATTAGCGCTCCAACCCCAATTGCATAGCTAGGCCCGCCGAGTCGCGCGCCAAAAATCGCGGCCAAGAGAAGAGTAAACATGCCGAAGACAGCCGACACGTTCTTAAGGCACCTTAGTGTTTCCGATCCAAAAAGCTCATGCCATAGATAGGCAAAGAAAATGTAGAGGAAGCGGACCGGTGGCAGAATTGAACCCGTTAATGTTTGCTGCTTCTCCCGATAGCGCTCGATGATCTCTGGATACGAGATCAACCCAAAGCGAATAAGCTTATCGGTGTAGTCGCGATAAAGGCCTTCGTCGAAGCCCAGCTGCTGACTCGCCGGTTGCGGATGAAGGACAACGAGATTGCGAAGCGGCCCGTCCGGTTTCTGAAAAAGCCCAGGCGGGAGGCGGAGAAAAATGCCGATTAGCAGAATGATCGACAGCGCGATGAATCGTGGATTAAGCAAACGATGAGCAGACATTCTATCGGGCCATAAGCAGCGAAGATGTAGCGGTTTTGAGGGTTGTGGGCAAATTCCAATCCCATCAGGGCCGAAACTCCTTCATCCGAGAAGTGATTGTTGCTCGTGCTTTGCGGGTTCCCAGGATTGGGCCGGCTTGTACGCCTACGAGTTCGATCAGTGCCATCCCTGAACCACCGCCAGCGAAGTCTCCTCCAGCTCGTTGATCCGAGCGGATTGAGGCAGCGACAAGGGCACCGCCTCTACCTTGTTCGCGTGCGAAACTGCATAGACACTTAGTTGCTGCCACCAGGAGGCTGTATAGGCCCTGTTATCCCATATAAATCGGGAAGCGGGAGCTGGTGGCAAAACCATTGGACCATTTTCCGGAGACGGAAGATTGAGTCCGCCGACAAACCAAACACACCTTCCTGAGAGCAACGTGGCGCGAACGGCCTGCCCGAGATCGTCGATCGGATGTGCGGAGATCATTTTCGCTTTCATCAGATCATAGCGATGAATCCGATGATCAGCGATGCTGGGAATTGTCATCCAAGGCGCGGTGCCGCGGTAATAATGTTGAAACGGGATGCCAAACTGCCATGGAGTGACAACAATCAAATCACCTGGTACAGCTCGGTCTGTAACCGTCCGCGCGGCAACGTCGATGTTGGTTTGGCGTTCCGTGATAGCTGACCAATCGGCAAAAGGCGCCGCGATCAATGCCGCCAATCCCAATCCGAGCCGAACCAATCGTAACCACGCGGCCGTACAAAGACTCGATGCAATTAAATCCAATGCGGCTGCAAGCAGGCAGATCAAAGCAAGATAATACCAAGCTCTTGTAGTATAGCTAAGGACTCGAAGAAACAGGTAACAGCCTGTAATACTTAATCCCGAGACGATCAAGCCAAACCAAATAAGCCCTAGGTTTGAAACGGGCTGGTTGGCCCCGTTTTTATAGATTCGAAAAACGAGGATTCCGATTAAGCCAATCGCGATCGAGTACCAAAGAGCCGGGATACTATAATCCGGATTGCCAAGGGCGACTTCCAAGTGCTTCCACAATGAGTAAGGGGTTGGTGCGCCGCGCACTAGAATGCTCCAATCTCGGGCGCGCGAGTAGGCCGGGACATAAGCTAGAAGAGAACTTAAGACGACCGCGCAGAGGGTCGAGATCGCGAGGACATGTTTTAAACAACGGCGGAAGAGGAAGACTACCGCAGCCGACGCAACGATGGCCACTAATAGAATGCTGTCGTAAAGGAGAACTTGAACACCCAAGAAACAAACTAACATCGCGGTGACGCTGCGCCTGGGAGTCGAAGCCAGAAGGAGGCTGCCGACACAGCCAAACATCAGTACGATCAACGCACTGCCCAAGCCGTAACCTCGAATAGTTGTCCCCCATACGAAAAAGGTTGTGTTTAAACTCAGCAACCCGAGTCCGACCAGTGGAACGCCACTGCGAAACAACCGTGAGTTAATCCAAAATGCCCCCATTAGTAAGCAACCGACACAAAAACCGAAAACACGTAAGACGGTATCGCTCGAGCCGAATAAGGTTGTGTAAATGCGAACAATGAACGGAAACAATGGTGGAAAAGCTTCGTGCTGGAAGTTGCCTAGAAGTTCAGAGAGCGACGGCATTCCGGCCAATTGCACGACGGCGCATTCGTCTCGCGAGAGTGCGTCCGCATAGAAGCCCCGAACCACAAGCAACGAGAGGATAGTCGCCGTTAACAAAAGGCCGACCAGCCATTCAGCCTTGGTAAGTAGGTCCGATTCCTTTGTCGACGCTTCGCCTTGGTGCGTCGTTCGCCCTACCTGGTTTGACAGATCTGCGGTAAATGAAGCATGCCCAGTTCGAAGAAACGCGTTCCACCGGCTGCTCCATTTTTGTGAAGAGGTCGCCGCAATCGATGTCATGACTTGTGACCAGACCAGCCAAGACTGCAACGACGCGCCGATAGGTCAGCGACCAACGGCCGACAAAATGTGCGGTTGAGGCGCCGGAATTTCACGACGCGTAAGGTTCAGCAGCTTCGGTACCGGGTGGTCCCGGGCCTAGGGAGGTCCGACTTTGATTTGTTCACTTAAAGTCCTGAATTCCGGCTGGTCAGGTTTGAGCCGAAGAGCTGCGTCGATCTCAGTTTGCGCGGCTTCGCGATGGCCTTGCCCAAGGAATGTTTTCGCCAGAAGAAAGTGGGTCTTCGCATTGGCGGGATCGATTTGTGCTGCCCTCCGAAACCAGGTTTCAGCGTTGGCATAGTCGCGAGAATCCAGGGCGATAACGCCGAGATTGTTAAGGGCCCCTTTATGCTTCGGATCGATCGAAAGGACGGCCCAATAAAATGCTAATGCATCGTCAGTCTTTTGCTGGGCCAGACGCAGATTTCCGAGCGCGAAAACTGTCTCGGAATTATCCGGCACATACGCATAGGCAACATCCAATTTCTTTTCCGCGAGTGCCAAATTGTTTGATTCGAGCGCTTGCCAGCCGCTGTTGTAGGCGTCGAGCGCCCAGAGCGACGGGTCGCGTTGTGGCCAGGAGATAAAGACGGTGGAAACTGTCAGGAGCACGATGTAGGAGAGCGCCGGCCGAAATTTGCCAGCAGCCAGGTTGCTGAAAAACATGACCAAACCGAAGGCGGCGAAAACAAGAAGGCCGGGAACAACAGGCAATCGATAGCGCTCCGTCGTGAAAACCGGCAACAACGCCAGCATCTGCAGAGCGATCGCAAGGGTGACCCAGCGCCCGGCCGGTGCGGTTTTCCATCCAAGGATCATCGCCGGTAAGGCGAAGGCGGCGACCAGTCCGAAATAAATCCCAGGGAACGTCACTCTCTGTTCCCGCAGGATGGTAATGATGCTGAGATCGTCGTACTGGAATGCGCTCCAGAACGTGCGCAATTTGAGCGCAAGTAATCGTAGCCAGGCCGCCGGATCGCCCTCGATGTAGTCACGCGCTTTGGCGGACCAATAGTGCGAGACCTCGCCACGTTTGAGCGAATGCCCGGCGGCAGATTCGGCCGCGTCTATTGAATCCTGCAACATCGCGGCCTGGCCGGCGCGAAGACCGGGCGGAAAACGCGGATAACCATTCGCGCTGGGATTATTTCCAATCCAGAAATTAATACCGCCGTGGGCGGACAGAAAAACATGGTCGTGCGCAATCAGACGATTGTGCACCCAACACGGCGAAGTACCGACAGCAGCGCCAAGAAAAAGCAGGACGAGGGCGCTGATTCGAGTGCGGAGCTGGGAATGAGTGGAAATCGCTGGCTTGAGCAAGATAGCGCCGATTAAGAATGGGATCAGGAAAAGGATGGTTGCGATCGCTGTCGCGGTGAGGCCGACCAGCAGCCCAAGGGTCAATGCCTCCCATACTTCTGGTGCGTTTTTGCGGCTGATGATCCGCCAAACGATGAGCCAAAAGATAAAGACGACCCAGGCCGTGGGCATGAGAATGGCGGCGTAGGTTTGTGCCGGGACGAAAAGGGCCCAGCCAGCCGCTGCGACCAAGCCTGCGATTTGGGCGTGGCGCTTGGCGGTTCCGGGAAAAATGCCAATCGAAACCTTATAGATCAGCATCGCCGTCCCAGCATCAAGCAATGTCTGCAAGAGGGCCGGAACAAATGGACTGTAGCCGGCAAGCTTGTAGAGAGCCGCTAGGAGGTAAGCGTACCCCGGCAGGCCGTAAAAGGCCTGGTGATCAGTGAGTTGCCCGCTAAGAAGCCGCTGCCCCCAATCATCGTAAAAATGCATGTCTCCGTGAGTCGGCAGGAGGTACGGCGAAATGGTCAGTCGGGCGAGGACAACGACACGGATGAGAAGAACGCCCGCGAAAACGTAGTGCGCCGACTGGAGATGAAACGGGCTGAGGAGCTTACGCAGGGTCACGATATTGGCTCCATCAGTAAGTGTCGGCTACCGTAGCGTTTGCAAAGCGAGAATCACGCCTGAACTCGGGCCTTCGGGCTCCGAAGGAGACAACTCGCTTTCTAGAAATTCTAAAACGCTCGCTCCTTGGCATCGAGAGTGCTTTTAAGGCGGCTATTCCGAGGCGGGTGCTTCGGAGCGCAATCAAACAAACAATAGAGAACAGAAAGCAAGTTAGCAATGTTGAACAAACTTAATAAACGCCGCGCGGGCTTCACCCTCGTGGAAATCATGATCGTGGTCGCAATCATCGCATTGCTGGCCGCGATCGCGGTGCCCGGCTTCCTCCGTGCCCGTAAACGTTCCCAAGCCAGCCGAATCCTCAATGACCTGCGTATGATCGACGCCGCTGTTGACCAATACGCCATCGAAACTAACCGCAGCACCGGGAATGTGGTTAATACGCAGGACTGGACGAACTACTTAAAGAAGAATTCGTCACTGTATAATACCGGCTCCAGCCTTCTGGGAAGTGCCTACGGTATTCAGACGGTTGACACCATTCCAAGAGTGCCAAGCACCGACTACAACGTTTTGTCGGACGTCGCCAGCACCGGTTTTTGGTCGCCTTACGGACCGTAATCCAATTCTGACGATTCATTCGCCTGCCATTCCCCGCAAAGGGAGTGGCAGGGAATGAGTTGTGAGATCGCAGCCGGAAGCCGCGCTATCGCAACCCAAACACAAACAAACAATAAACCAACGCAATAAAAGATAATGTTAACGAAATTGAATCGAAAACATGCCGGCTTCACGCTGGTGGAAATCATGATCGTGGTCGCAATCATCGCATTGCTGGCCGCGATAGCCGTTCCTGGATTCCTACGCGCGCGCAAACGCTCTCAGGCTTCCAAGATCCTTAACGATCTGCGTATGATCGACGCTGCTGTCGACCAGTACGCAATTGAAACCAATCGCACCACCGGTAACGTGGTTGGAACTCAAGATTGGACCAAGTACGTCAAGAAGGACAGCATCCTGTATAACACAGGTGCGAACCTCTTCGGCACCGCTTACGGTGCTCAAACGGTCGATACCATTCCTCAGGTGCAATCGGCTGACTACGCCGTTTTGTCGGACGTCGCCAGCACGGGCTTCTGGTCGCCTTACGGCCCCTAACAGGGTATAGGAGTTCTAAACTTCGGGCGTCCTCTCGTGCAAATCGGGAGGACGCTCGTTTGTTTAAGGAGGCAGCTTCTCTCTCGCAATCCTGCTCATGAGTCAGATTCCGACTAAGTTCCCGCCTGGCCTCGGTTTTCGCGCGCGCCTTATCGCTTTTTGCGGCAAGCAATGGCCGCGTTATTTTTTTCTCGGAGCCATCGGCTTCATCATCCGATTACCCGCGATCCAGGGTCAACTCATCTGGGACGACATTTGCCTCACCCGAGACAATCCCTTCATAAAAAGCCCGCTCCTCGTTCTCGAAACCTTCCGCCATTATCTCTTTCCCGATTCATTCTCGGGTCACTACCGGCCGGTGCAGAATCTCTCCTACATGTTCGATTACTTTTTTTGGAACATGGATCCAGCCGGTTTTCATCTCAGCAATATTCTCCTGCACGTGGGCGCTGGCCTGCTGCTTTATCGGTTACTCACGCACCTGCTTGGAAAGGGGGCCGGCCTTTGGAATAGTGACGACCCGGGCTCGGCGCGCGCGGGTACCCTTGCCGCTTTCATTATTTCCGCCATCTGGATGGTGCATCCGGTCCATTCCGCCGCGATCGATTACATATCCGGACGGGCCGACAGCCTCGCTTTTGTTTTCTCAGCGGGCGCATGGCTACTGGTTTTGCGCGCCCGGATCGCCAAGACGCGTTGGCTAAAAGGCATTCTTTATCCTCTGGCGACGCTGGCTGGAGTGCTGGCACTTTGCTCCCGTGAAATCGCTTGTATTTGGATACTCATTTTTCTGGTCCACACCCTTATCTTCGCCGGGGACATCAGCAAAAAAGTAAAGATCGCGACGATTCTTTGCTGCGCGTTGGTGCTTGGCGCATATGCTGAATTACGCCGGCTTCCGGTTGCGCGAGCGGAGAAGCCTTTCACCGAAAACTGGTCGGCGGCCGTTCGGGGCACGCTGATGCTGCGCGCGCTGGGTGACTACGGGCGGCTGATGGTCTTTCCGGGGAACCTGCACATGGAGCGCACGATTTTCGATCCCGACAATTACCTAAGCCGCGAGAGCTGGCGGAAGACAGCTGCCTCGGAATACCTCTCGATTCTCGGTCTGGTTGTGCTCGCGGCGTTCATCTACGGCTGCGTGAGACCTGGGATAGGTCAGCGAGCGCGTATGATGGGCACAGTCTGGTTTTTTGCCGCCTATCTTCCGATCTCAAATATCGTGCAACTTAACGCGACCGTGGCGGAGCATTGGCTTTACCTGCCAAGCGTCGGCTTCTTGCTTTTCCTCGGCGGCTGCGCGTTGGACTTGCCACGGAGGTTCGGGGCCGGTTTGACTGTCATTGCAGCGATCGCAATCCTCGCCTTAAGCCTTCGCAGCACGATCCGTAGCAGTGACTGGAGTAACGAAGAGAAATTCTACAAGCGCACACTGGCTGCGGGTGGCACAAGCTGCCGCGTCGGCGTAAACCTGGGACAGATTTACGCGAACCGTGGCGAATATGCGATAGCGGAAAAAATGTTCCGCCACATTCTCGAAACCAACCCAGACTACCCGATCGCGCGCAATAATCTCGCTAATGTTCTGGTGCATGAGGGAAAAACTGCCGAGGCAGAAAGCCTGTTTGCGCGGGATGCTCAACACGCCAAAGAAGCGAGCGTTCAGTATCCTCGCACCTGGCTCGCGGTCCTAAATCTTGCGCAAATGCGCTCGGGAGCGAAAAACGATACCGGAGCGATTGCGGTGCTCGAGCGAGCGCGCGCTGATTATCCCCAAGTATGGGAGCTGATCAGTCTTGAATCAGAATTGCTGCGTCGAACACAAGGTCCGCTCCCGGCCTTGCGTCTAATTGAAAATTACACGCGTCAAAACTGGTGGCATCACGCCGCCTGGCTGGCAGAAGGCCGGCTATTTGCAGAGAACAATGATACTGCTCAATCCACCCGTGCCCTCCGCTATGCTGCTTTACTCGATGTCCACGACGTCCAGGCCTTGAATTTACTCGCTGCAATTTCGCTTCGCCAAAATAAGCTCGAGCAAGCATGCGCTACCCAACGCCGCGCCATCGCACGCGAACCAAATCAGCCCCGGCAATACCTCATGCTCGCCGAGATCCTAGACAAAATGGGACGCTTCTCGGAGGCACAGAATGCGCGCGCCGAAGCCACGCGACTAAAGGCGATCGCAACGTCGCCACGGATAGCAGCCAATTAAATTGAATTTGGCGGGACGGCGCGCATCGGCCACTCTTGTCCGGCGATGCGGGTGCGAATTTATCGCGACAAACAGATCAGACTAGACGTTCTGCGTGGCAAAATTTGCGGCGTGATCGGGTTTGGCTCGCAGGGTCATGCCCACGCCCTAAATCTCCGCGACAACGGATTCGAAGTCGTGGTTGGATTGCGCCGCGGTAGCAAGTCGCGTCCGAGAGCGCGAGCTCAAAAACTAACTGTTATGGAAACATCGGAAGCGGTTCGGCGAAGCGACATCGTTTTTCTCGCCCTACCAGATACCAAGATGCCGAAGATTTTTGCGAAAGAAATCGCGCCGTATTTACGCCGTGGACAAACACTTCTCTTTGCTCACGGGTTCACCGTCGTTTACCAAACCGTCGTCCCTCCGCGCAATGTGGACGTCGTGATGGTAGCGCCGAAGGGATTAGGACAAATGGTGCGGCGCGAGTTTAGAGCAGGCCGCGGGGTGCCGGCCTTGCTCGCAGTGGAAAACGATTTTAGCGGTCAGGCACGCGCCGTTGCATTCGCATGGGCAAAAGCGATCGGGTGTGCCCGGGCCGGCGTCATCGAAACAACTTTTCGGGAAGAAACGGAGACCGATCTTTTCGGGGAGCAGGCGGTATTATGCGGCGGAACAACCGGGCTTGTTCGGGCCGCGTTCGAGACCTTGGTTCGCGCCGGTTACGCGCCGGAACTGGCCTACTTCGAATGCCTGCACGAATTGAAATTCATTGTCGATATGATCCACGAAGCCGGAATCGCAGGGATGCGCGACCTGATTTCCGACACCGCAAAGTGGGGCGATCTCACCGTTGGACCAAAAATTGTGGATGAGCACGTCCGCAAAAAGATGGCGACGATATTGGGACAAATCCGCACCGGAAAATTTGCGCGCGAATTTATTCGTGAGATGAAAACCGGAGAGAAACGCTATCGGGCGTTGTTGCAAAAGGGGCGACGTCACCCACTGGAAAAAACCGGACGGCGATTGCGTGCCTTGATGGATTGGCGAAAAAAATGAACTTTCCCCACGCGCTTTTCCAAGCGCGTTGCCGCGGCGAGAAATTCTACTGCCGCTTACTCGCCACTGAAATTCCCGAGCACTAGCATCGGGATCGCAGTGGTTGGAATTGGGCCGCTCACGCGGTCGATTGGCTGGGGAATTGCCGATCCGCCGGTAAATATGTAGTAATGCTTTTTGGTGCCCTGCTGGGTCGCCGTTTGCATTTTGCTCGCCTGCTCTTTAGGCGTTGCAACTACATTCTTACTGGGATCTGCGAATGCCGATGCGCAAAACGTCAGCGCAACTAACGCGACGCCGCATCGTCCCATCCAACCAACCAGGCCGGACAGCCTGAATGGTGTTTTCATATCTCGATTATCCAGCATTCCTAGGCACAACACAATGACAATCGTCGTCGATTTTCATCCCTTTATTGCCAGAGAAAATGCTCCAGCCGCAATTGCCCCAGGCGCGCATTCGCTTCCTCACTGCGCGGTCCATTGGCCGCCACCAATTTTTCGTAAATCGCCGCGGCCGCTTCCCATTTTTGTTTCTCCTCCAGTAATCGCGCCGCGTTAAATCCGGCTTTATAAAACCAGAAAAATTCCGGTGGCTGGTCGGGTGAAGGATTAAATTCAAGAATGCGATAGAAAGTCGCAAGTGCGCCGTCGCGATCTGATTCTTTCTCCAGGCAAACACCTTTCTTGAACAGAGCCTGATTGCGCCAATGCGGCTGGTTGGCCGCTTCGTTGGCAAGCTGATCGTAAATCCCGACTGCGCGATCGAGGTTGGCGGCGCTGGCATTGGCTTGCTCGAAAAAAATGTCGGCTTTCCCGCACAAAGCTTCGCGCTTTTCTGCTCCACGTGCGTCTTCTTTGAGCACTTCATCATATAGTGCTTGGGCGTCTTGTGATTTTCCCAACCGGCGTTCGATTGCCGCCTGCTCGTTGCGCGCCGCCCATCGAAATTCGCCGTTCATTGCAACAACCTGCGTCAGCAATTCCAAGGCGTGGTCGAGTGAATGGCTGGCCATGCTCGCCATCGCTGATTGCGCGGCCAGAAAGAGTGCTTGCTCCGTCAGTGCCGATTTCGGGTTCTCCTGTGCCAGGGTTTCGAATTCTGTTTGTGCGCTGGCGAAATCCTGCCGGCGAAAATGGGATTCGGCCAGTTTCAAACGTACTTCCGCCACCAGTGGCGAGTTGGGATGTGCCCGCAGGAAATCACGGGCCGAGGCGACGACACGATCGCTGTCCGCGCCGCGAGCATCCGCCAGCCAGATCGCGAGATAATCGGCATGCTCGACTGCAAGTTCCGTTGGATGCGCGGCGCGTGCTGCCGCCAGATTTTTTTCTACCTCATCGAGCTTGGGCGGTGCGGCATGATACGCGATCTCAGCCAATGCTATCTGTGCTTCAGATACGCGCGGATGACTGGGAAAACGGCGAACAAAATCCTGCAGCAACGCACCAGCATTTTTTTCACCTCGCCCGGCCGCGATGATCGCCTGTTCCAACGCAACTTCTGCTGCTTCATCGAGCTGACCGCGCCTGACCAATTCTGCCTTCTCTCGTTCAGTTTTTGTCTTATCGTCCGCCCGAAGCGACGCGAGCGAAGCATTAAAAAGCGCTACCGGCGCGATGGCGGAGCGATTATTTCCCAGAGTCTCGAAACGGTCGCCTGCATCTCGAAATTTCAGCGCCGCGTACATTGCGCGTCCCGATTCGAAATCGATTTGCTCGCGCACCTGCGTCGCCGGGTTCGTCTTTCCGGCTTCGCCGAGGATAGCTTGAGCCTCGTTGACTTTCCCCGCTTCGATTTGTAGCCGTGCGTATTGCAAGAGCGCAGGTGCAAGCACCGCCGGCACCGGCGTTGTCCTTCGAATTTGCTCGAACTGCCGAATCGCTTCTTCGCGGCGGCCGGCGCGCAGTTCGCTTTGCGCGAGATACCATCGCGCAATTCCGCGTCTCGGTTGCGTGGCATCGCGCGCCCACTTCTCCAATTCGTTACGTGGTGGCTTGCGCTCGGCCCGGTAAACCTGATCCAGCTTGGCGAAAACCTGCGGCAGCGCGGGATCAATCGGGTGTCGGTCGATAAAGCCTTCCAAATAATCATCCCCCGCTTCCGGCGTATTCATCTGCAAATGCGCATCGGCCATCGCAAAAAGCGCGGCGATCGCCGTCTCCCGCGATTCGCCTTCCGATTTCTTGATCAGCGAATCAAGCAATCCGTCGCCACGACGCTGTCTTGTTTCGCGATAAACAATTCCGCCTCGCGCAGACGGGCCGAGATACCAAAGCGTGGATCGTTTTCGAGCGCGCGATAAGCCGGAATGGCTTCGTCGGCTTGATCGAGCGCTCGCAGCATTTCGGCAGCACCGAATGCGGCCGCAGCCTGTTGCTGCACGCTGTTGTCATTCGCGGTCTCGCGATACAACTGGAGCGCCTCGCCATACCGATTCAATCCTGCCAACGCCTGAGCGCGGAGAAATTTCCCACTTGTCGAGTCGCGCAACGCCGGCTCTTCCAGCAAATGGAGCGCCTCGGTCGAACGCCGCTCCGCAATCAGGGCCTCTGCCAGTTTTTCCTTCGCCTTAATCGCGTCCGTTCCACTGAGTCGGGCAACCAATTTTTGTAACTGGTAAACCGCGACTTCCGGGACCCCTTCATCAAGCGGTCGTGCAGCTTCCGCGATTTCCGTCTTAATTTGTCCGCTAGCCGGGGCCGCAAATGCAATCGCACCGATACAAATGGCGCCGGCGAGATGTCCCGAAAAGTTCATTGCAACAATGAACGCAAAAATTGTCCGGTATAACTTCCGGCCGTTTCCGCGATCTCCTCCGGTGGACCAGCGCCGATGATTTTGCCGCCCCACTCACCACCCTCCGGCCCTAAATCGATCAGCCAGTCGGCGCATTTAATCACTTCGAGATTGTGCTCGATCACTACCAGCGTATTGCCGGCGTCGCGCAGCTTGATCAGGACGCGCAATAAATTTTCGATATCGGCAAAATGCAAACCGCTGGTCGGTTCATCGAGGATGTAAAAAGTGCGTCCGGTCGCCCTCTTCGCCAGCTCGGTTGCCAATTTTACCCGTTGCGCTTCGCCGCCGGAAAGAGTGGTGGCGGCCTGGCCCAGCCGAAGATAACCCAGCCCTACATCCAGCATCGCATTTAATTTATCCGACACGCTCGGAACATTTCGGAAAAAACGTGCCGCCTCGTCCACGGTCAGATCGAGCACGTCGGCAATGTTCTTTCCTTTATAAGTGATTTCGAGCGTCTCGCGATTGTAGCGTCGGCCATGACACACTTCGCACTCGACATAAACGTCCGGCAAGAAGTGCATTTCGATCTTAATCAACCCGCCGCCCTCGCAGTTTTCGCAGCGACCTCCTTTGACATTGAAGCTGAAACGCCCGGCGTCATACCCACGGACGCGCGCGGCCGGAAGCTGCGCGAACAATTCCCGAATTGGTGTGAATGCCCCGCTGTAAGTGATTGGATTGGATCGCGGCGTGCGCCCAATCGCACTCTGGTCAATTACGATAGCTTTGTCGATTTGGTCGACCCCGCGCAAACCGCGAAACGCCCCCGGTTTTTCCTTCGCATTGTAGAAATGACGGAACAATGCTCGGCGCAAAATATCGTCCACCAGAGTTGATTTGCCGCTGCCCGACACACCGGTCACACAAATGAAACAACCGAGCGGAAACGATGCGTTGACGTTCTTGAGATTATTTTCGCTCGCCCCAACGATCGTTAGCCAGCCTTCGGGATCGGGGTTGATAGTTGATCCGCCTTCGCTTCGCTTCGGCGTGACGAATGGTTGATGGTTGATCGAACGCGGCGCAACACGCTGGCGGGGAATGGCAATTCGGGCACGACCGGAAAGGTAATCGGCGGTGATGGAATTCTTAGCGCTTAAAATTTCATCCAACTTCCCTTGCGCGACAATTTCACCGCCACGTGGGCCGGCGCCTGGTCCGAGATCAATGATGTGATCGGCCGAGCGAATTGTTTCCTCATCATGCTCGACCACAATGACGGAATTTCCCAGATCGCGTAACCGGTTGAGCGTTCCCAGCAGGCGAATGTTGTCGCGTTGATGCAACCCGATGCTTGGCTCATCAAGGACATAAAGGACTCCGGCCAAGCCGGACCCGATCTGGGTGGCGAGCCGAATCCGCTGCGCTTCGCCGCCACTGAGGGTGCCGCTCTCGCGATCGAGAGTGAGATAGCCTAGCCCGACTTCGAGGAGGAACTGCAAACGCGATTCGATTTCGCGTACCACTTCCGACGCGATCTGTCTCTGCTGGGCCGAGAGCGCGATCTGTGAAATAAACTGCGCGGCCTCCGCCACAGTCAGCTCGGTAAACTGATGGACATTGAGCTCCCGCAACTGGTCATCTCGAACGGAAATGCCAGTCCGGCTCGGACTGAGGGATCCCGGTGCCGGCCGTTTAAGCTCACTTCCACGGGATTGCTTGCTCGAGATGACAGCCGAAATTGTCACGGCTAAAATTTCCGGTCGCAAACGCGCGCCCCGACAAACTTTGCATGACTCGCGGGTCATGAAGGAACGAATCCGATTACGGGTGAATTCGCTTTCGGTTTCCTCGTAGAGCCGCTGCATTTGTGGCACCAAACCCTCAAAAGGCCTGGCAATCTTTTCGCCGTTACTGGCAAACTTCATTTCAATCGGCGTCTCGCCCGTTCCAAAATAAAGCGCGCTCTTAAAATTTTCCGGCAGCTCGCCAAACGGCGCTTCTTCATCGATGCGAAAATGTTTTACCAGCGCGCCCTGCAACTTTTTGTAATAGGCCTGCATCCGCTTCGGTCCGCGACGCCATGGCGTAATCACTCCATCGGCGATCGATTTTTCCGGCTCGGAAATCATCAACTCGGGATCAACCACCAGTTGCGTCCCCAGTCCGTGACATGCGGGACAGGCACCGAGATGACTGTTAAAGGAAAAATGTTTCGGGGTTAGCTCGCCGAGGGTGAAGCCGCTGTCGGCGTTACCGTAATCGGTCGAGTAGCGCTGCAGCTGCCACCCAAATTGTAGGGCAAGCGCATCGCTTGCCGATTCCGCCGCAGGCAGGCGACGCGCCTGCCCTACAATGATCGGTTGTTGGCGGAGCACAATGACGCGATTCCCACCCCATTTCAGCGCGGTATCGACCGAATCAGCCAGCCGCACCCGAACTCCATCACGAATGATGAGGCGATCGACAACGGCCTCGATGGTGTGCAATTCAGTTTTCTTTAAGCGAATCGGCTCCGGCCGGCCGAGCTCAATGATATCGCCGTCGATCCGCGCACGGACGAAACCTTCACGCCGCAATTTCTCGATCACATCGCGGAATTCGCCGCGCTCATTTTCGACGATAGGGGCTAGCACCACGATCTTCGTTTCCTGTGGGTAGACCAAAATTTGATCGACAATTTGCTGCGGCGTTTGGCGGACCAGCGCTTTTCCAGTCGCGGGATCATGCGGTTGACCCACCGCGGAGAAAAGAACCCGCAGGTAATCGTAAATTTCGGTGGTGGTGGCAATAGTCGAGCGGGGATTGGCTCCGGCGCTGCGCTGTTCGATGGCAATGGCAGGCGACAAACCTTCGATGAAATCGACGTCGGGTTTTTCCATTTTATCGAGAAATTGCCGGGCATAGGCAGAGAGGCTCTCAACGTAGCGGCGTTGGCCCTCGGCATAGAGGGTGTCGAAGGCGAGAGAGGACTTTCCCGACCCGCTCAGGCCAGTAACGACCACCAGTTTCTCTCGCGGAATCTCGACACTGAGATTCTTGAGATTGTGCTGGCGTGCTCCAATGATTTTGATAACTTGCGCAGGCATTCGGACGACGGATGTCGAACCTTTAAGTCAAGCACAAGGCTTGTTTTTCTCTACCGAAATCGACGTGCAATGAGTGAAAAGAGCATTTCTCACGAAGAGCTGAAACAGCTCCAAGCCAAGTATAGCGAGATC
>QHPP01000276.1 GCA_003219125.1 Verrucomicrobiota bacterium | reverse complement strand
GAGCGCTGCGGTTGTTGGCAAAGAGTTACGAAGATCGCGCGCCCTTCGACACTGGCGTCTTCGGCAGCATCAAGATCGACCGGAGGCTCGAGCCGCTGCGCGGCGAACCGCGTTTCGAAGCACTCGTCCGGAAGGTGATGAGTGGCGGGGTGTCCGAAGCGCCATGAAATCCGCCCCGGTTTCCAAATCCAAGACTCGATACGACTTAAATCTCATCTTCAACTCAGAGCCTCCTTCATCAGCAACGTCACGCCCTTCGGAATGGAAATTGCGGCGCAATGCACGTAACAGTCCGATCCACCAATAACCCTATGAAACAAGAACGAACCTCTTGCTGCAATTCGCTCATCACCCTCTTTCTGTTTACCGCCGCTGCCCTATTTCCGCTCTGCGCCCTGGCCGAAACTTTCACCGAGGGCAAGCGAGTGCCGCCAACAACGGAGAAATTGAAGATAGGCGATTTTGTCTGGGAACCGGAACGCGCGCCAGCCGGCCCGGATTCACGAGTAACGGATTAGACGAGAAGGCCAAGGCAGAAGCCATGGCTAATGCCAATAACTAGCCGCTTCCGAAGTGTGCTCGTTAGGCAGGCGGTCCGGAGAGGCCGCTTGCCGATTACCGACACGGCCGGAGTTATACGTAGCCGCTGTCGTCAGTAATAAGACCAAGGTCCAATAGTCTGGCCTTCGCGAGTTGACGCATTCTCTCGTTGCAACCTCAACAAATCAGCAGCTCTATGAAACTCCTTCGAATGCAAATCCCCGCGCTCGCCGTCGGGCTAGCGCTCAACGTCACCACCCGCGCCGCGGCCCTCACTCCTGCCGAGACCAAAGCCATTGCGGAGGAAGCGTTCATCTACGGACTGCCGATCGTGATGAATTACGGCGTGATGTACGAGTACGCGGTGGACAAGAACTCCAGCCAGTTCAAGGCGCCGTTCAATCAGCTCAATAGCATGCACCGCGTCGCGACCCCGGAGGACACGGCCATCGTGACGCCCAACAGTGACACGCCGTATTCGCTCGGATTTATGGATTTCCGCGCCGAACCAATCGTGATCTCGGTCCCGGCGATCGAGAAGTCGCGCTATTACTCAGCGCAGCTTTGCGACGGGAATACCTTTAACTACGGTTATATCGGCACTCGCGCCACGGGCAGTGAGGCGGGGCATTACATGGTGGTCGGGCCCAACTGGAAAGGCGCGACGCCGCCGGGGATCAAAAGGGTCTTCAACTCGACCACCGAGTTTTCGATGGTGATCCTTCGCACCCAGCTCTTCAACCCGGCGGATATGCCGAATGTGATCATGATCCAGGAGGGTTACAAAGTGCAGCCGCTCTCGGCTTTTCTGAAACAGCCAGCACCGCCAGCAGCCCCGGCGATCAACTTCCCGAAGATTGACAAGGAACTGGCGAAAACTGGCTTCCTTGATTACCTCGCCTTCTGCCTGCAATTCGCCCCGCCCGGCCCGGAAGAGAAAGACATCCGGGAAAAGCTGGCTCGCCTCGGTGTCGTCGCGGGGAAGCCTTTCGACTTCAAGGCGCTCTCGCCTGAGCAAAAGGCCGCAGCCGCGGAAGGAATGAAGGCGGGGGAGGAGAAGGTGAAGCAGACGGTTACTACCCTTGGCAAAAACGTCAATGGCTGGATCGTGAGCGATCCAGATGGCGGTCGCGCATTTTTCAATGGCAACTGGCCGAAGCGGGCGGCGGCGGCTATGGCCGGGATTTACGGCAACGACTCTGCAGAGGCTACTTATCCTTTGGCCAAGACGCTGCCTGACGGTGAGCCGCTCGACGGCAGCAAACATAACTACTCGCTGACCTTCCCAGCCGGACAACTCCCGCCGGTGAACGCATTCTGGTCGGTGACGATGTATGACGGCAAGAGCCAGCTTCTGATCAAGAACCCGATCAACCGCTATCTGATCAACTCACCGATGCTGCCTAATATGAAGAAGAACGCGGACGGTTCGCTGACGCTCTACATCCAGAAAGATTCGCCCGGCAAGGACAAGGAATCGAACTGGCTGCCTGCGCCTAACGACCTGATCTATCTGGTCATGCGTCTTTACTGGCCGAAGACGGAGCCGCCTTCAATCCTCCCTCCCGGCGAGGGAACCTGGAAACCGCCGGGCATTGTGAAAGCAAACTAACCCCATCAACACACGCCACGTCATCTATGAAAACAAAACCTGCGTTCAAGCCCGATCGCGGGATAGGCCTAAAGTCCTATAGGCGTTTCCTTGTCGGTCTGGAAAAATTCGTAACTCAGCAGTGAGAAAATAAATGGAAAGAATCCTAACGAAATCACGACGAACTATTAATCGAACCCTGTAAAAACCAATCAGAATCATGAAAATCAACTTCATCAATTCCGCCGTCACCAGTATCACAATCCTCCTCATCGCCGGATGCGCATCAATGACTACGGCCCCGAGTACGCCACCCTCGGCCACTGTGAGCATTCGGGAGTGGTCGGCTGCCTATTACGCCTCGGCAGCAGCCGGAAAAGGTACGCTCAATTACAACGGCCGGCGTCACCATTTCATCATCTCTGGTGTCGGCGCTGGTGGCGCGGGCGGCCAAAAGACCTCTGCCACCGGAAAAGTCTATAACCTAAATAAGCTCTCCGACTTCTCCGGAACTTACCACGGCATCAGCAGCGGACTCACCCTGATCGAAGGGAAGATGCATGCCAAGCTAACCAACGGCAATGGTGTGGTCATGTATCTCGCCGGCGAAACCGAAGGCTTGGCCTCCTCCATGGGAGCGCAGGCATTTGAGGTCAACCTAACGGATTGAAACGTGCGATGGGCGGCTCGGCATTTTACGCGCCCACGGGCGAGTTCGATCAGACGAGCCTCGCCAACCCTATTGCCCTAAAGTCCCATAGACGCAAGGAATCGTCGAGGTGCACGATGCGCTCATACAAACAAAAGGAGTCCAAAGCATGAAAAGATATAGTTCAATCATTCACATCCTAAATCTGGCCTGTGCTTGCCTGATCTTCACCGGATGCGCAACAAACCAACCTGGTGCTGCGACCGCACCGCCGAATTCAGGTCATTTGCTCGTTTACCGGGTGCCAAATTTTGGGACCGATCTCTTCCTTGTCTTGTCCGTCGATGGCAAGGACGTAGGAAGTTTTACTGAGGGCCGAAACTACGACGGCTATTTGCCGGCAGGTCAGCACGTAATTACCGCCCGAGTCGATCCCAACCGCAACGGTGCCCGTCCGGGGCGAAAAACCCTGACTGTACAAGCTGGGCAGACCTACTCCTTTACCGCAGCCTGGTCGAGAGAGAATTTGGTTTTGGTAAGGAACCAGTAAACAATGACAACTCGACTTTTTTGGTCTCATCGCCATCTCGGGCCGGCGCTACGCACCGTTGGTGTCGTAGTTGTCATCGGCTTTCTAAGTGTGTTGTCGTCGGCAGCTCTGGGTGCTAACCCGGCGGAAGAGATGGCCAAGGTCGGGACCACTGATCCCAAGGGTAATTCCTGGCTGTCGATTCAAAATAGCATCGAACAATTCGGGCATCCGGAGTTCATTCTGCGGCTGTTCCTCAGTCTCAGTCTGGCTGTGGGCTGTGCGTGGGCGATCGCATGGCATCCGCGCCGATCGTCGCTCGCAAATCCGCTTGCCGACCTCGAGGAGCGCAAGGCGCTTATCCTCCTGGGTTTGGTCGGAGCGGTTGTCGCTGAGCTGAGCGGGAGCAACCAAACGCTTGCGTTTGTGATCTTCGGTATCGGCGCGCTCCTGCGATTTCGCACCCTGCTCGACAATCCGAAAATCACTGGGAAAGCCATCACGGTCGTGGTGGTTGGGCTTGCCTGTGGCATGGGATCGTGGGCGATGGCGGTCTTTGTTACCGCCTTCACCTGGCTACTCGTCTTCTGGCTTGATTCACACGCGAGCTGCCGGGTCAGGATCCGGCTCGACGACAATGTCGATCCGAACCCGATCTTTGGTATGATGCAGTCGTTGCTTGTCTCCCACCACTGCCGACTTCAAAGTTCTGCGCTCTACGAGGACAAGGGACAGATGGTGTTCCTCCTCTACATCCCGGCGAAAATCGACCCAAGGAAGCTGGAAGCAGAGGTGCGAGCGAAGCTGCGGAAGTCCGACGTCTCCAAGATCGATGTTGATGTGGTATAAGCGCGCTTGATCCACTCGCTGCTGTGAACGGCGCCTTATTCCCCGCTCTGCTGGCGGCCTTTGTTATTGGCTCGGCGTTCGCTAAATCCATGACAGCGGGTGCAGTGACTTTCGTTTCGCCTTGCGAGTGTCAGGGCCAAAAGAGCGGTAGTCGCTGGCCGGCCAAAACGGATCCGTCGCCTCTGCCTTTGGACAAGTCGACTATTCAAACAGTTACGCCATCGCAGATTTACGAGTGGAAAGGGCCGGAGCCGAGTGTGCCTTTGACGTCCGAGACGGATACGAGAATCGCGGCTGAACAAAAATGGTATAGTCTCACTGGCCGCGTGGTTAACCTAAAAGTCGAGGGAGACGGTGACATTACTCTCGTGCTCAAAGATGCCGACGGAAAGAAAGCGGGAAGTGTTAATGCCGAAATTCCCGTCGGCCCCGAGTGGTGTGAGCTTCGGAAGCTTATTTTTGGCTGGACGACACAGAGCTTTCCTTTCAGTTTCAAAGCATCCCAAAGGCTCGAACTCCGCGAGCAGCACGTAATCACGGTCACGGGCATGGCCTTTTTCGATGTCGACCATGCGTCTGCGGATCGTTCCAACCGACGAACGAAACCAAAGAAATACGCAGTTTGGGAAATTCATCCCGTCATGGCGCTGCACGTCGATCAATAGCTCCCCCGCAAGCCGTCGGTGCATAGCCTATTGTCTTGGATTGCGATGCGGTAGTATGTCTGTATCGAAAGAAACGGGTCAGATAGTCCCTCAAGGGAATCTGGCTATCGTTCCCTATTTATAAGATGGGTTCTACTTCATCCTGCACGCCGACCCCGGTGCGGAGGTGATTGTTTCGCAGTTGGGGAT
>QHPP01000255.1 GCA_003219125.1 Verrucomicrobiota bacterium | reverse complement strand
AAGAATCGTGGCCGGCATGCGCGAACCTTTGAGCGAATTGAAATAGCCGCCGGGATTCTCGAGAATTTCTTTGACCAGGTGTTTGGAAACGTAACGCTCGAGGGTGCGTCGGGTGCGCAATTTTTCCCTGCGCTCAATCGCGTAATCGATCCCGAGCGTGCTGACGCTACAAAGCATAAGAGTCGAGAGCACGGGGACCGTAGCGAGAATGAAACCGGAGCGATCGTAGACCAGACGGGCAGCCGCGAGATAAACCACGGTGATTGCGATGAGCGACAAGAGAGAAAGAATTGGGCGCCGCAAAAAAGGAATCACGCCCCACCCAATCACCCCCGCGGCCAAAACGAGACCGAGCATCACGCGCGTCGGTGTCTGTCGCAGAAATTCGTGCGCCTCAGCCGCGGCAATTACTTGCAAATGAACGGCCGGCCCGGGCGCGGCCGGATTCATTGGAGTGACAGTGAAGTCATGCAGGATTTGCGAAGATCCTCCGACGATTACGATTTTATCCTTGAAAATCGCGCCATCAGCGTAGTTCGCGTGCCAAAGGCTCGGCAGAAAAACCTCCCAGAGGGGGAACGGTGGATAAGCATCATTTGAGCTAAAACGAAAAAGATGATCGCGTTGATCTTTTGGAATATCAGCGCTCCGTCCAAGTTTCGTTAGCGCGCGTGATGGCATCGAAGCATAAATCTCGTCGCCCGGGGCTGGCGCCACACCCGCGAGTTGGCGTTCGGAAGTGAAGAAGCGCGCAGCGCGCAATTTTCCGTCAATCTCGTCGTTCCAATAATTTACGAAACCGACGCGATCGTCCGTTTGCGCCGGTGGCGAGATGAGTTGCGTGTTTGGCAGCACAATTTGCTTGTTACTCAGCATATCGATATTCATCCCAATGACTACCCGATCGTGATACCGATCGAGCGCCGCGCGGAAGGCTGGGTCGCCGTCGTTTGGATTGTTGAACATCATATCGAACAGGACTAGTCGTGCGCCGGCCCCAAACAAACGATCCAGCAAAAGGACCCAAACTTCGCGCGACCATGGAAAGGGTCGCTCGGTCATCAGTTCAAAGGCGCGATTAACCGCGATCTCCTCCGGGGCAACCGCATCCAATTGCATCGATTGCTGATCGACGCCCAGAAAAATGAAATCATCGCGCGTGGCGGTCTTACGGCCTTCCCTGCGCAGCGTGTCTTCAAAACTTTGCTCGCCCCGCCATGGCATGGAAATAAAGGGCAGCGTCGGAAAAAAATAACCCACAAAAACCACTGCCGTCCAAAAGGTGCAGATTGCGGCAAAGGCCAAACGACGGTGGCGCGCCAGCCAAGACATTGGGTTATTTTATGAAATTACGCGGGAACGGCCAATCCGAAACGAAAAGCGTCCGCTAATCGGTAGTGGAGGGGCGAGCTCCGTAAGCCCAGCGAGAATGATACACTTGCAGCGCAGTCGCTGATCTGTAGTTGCCATTTCAGGCATTTCTGTGGTGGCACGCGTGTCGCGTACAAAGTCTCGCGAATTGTCGCGTGCTCCTCTGTAGCCCGTATGGCTGCCGCTACAGAAGGCTCGCGGAGCTCGCTCCTCCAACCGTATGATCGACTGCACGCCTGGTCTGCTACATCATTCCCGCGTGGACGCTGATCTTCTTTGTCCAGCTTGCCGCATTCCGTTAACCGAAATGCGCACCGGCAACGGCATCATTTGGCGTTGCGAAAAATGCGATGGCCGCGCGGTCGGTCTGCAATTGCTGCGTCGCACTTTCGCGCCGGAATCGATCAACCCGCTTTGGCTGCACGCGATTCATAACGAAGGACGCACCGCCAGGCCTTGTCCGTCTTGCGGGAACGCAATGATCGAGGTCGCACTAGATAGCAGCAGCGGAATCAGAGTCGAAGTCTGTCGAATTTGCGAATTCGTCTGGTTCGATTCCGGCGAAACACAAACGCTGCAAGCGCGCCCATTACCGAAACCAAAAATGCAGGTCATCTTGCCGCAAGAAGCGCGCGAGGCGATTGCGCTGGCAAAAGTTCAGCAACTCGCCGAGCAGGCGCGCGGCTCCGATTTCGATAGTGCGGCGCCAGACGAATGGTGGAAATCGATTGCGGCTTTTTTCGGGATGCCGGTGGAATTTGACGCACCGGCGCAGGAACGACGCGCCTTCGTGACCTGGTTTTTGGCCGCCATCATCATCACCGCAAGCGTTCACGCGTTTTTCAATTTGCATGAGGCGGTCCAACTTTTCGGATTAATTCCGGCGCAAGCGCTCCGGCTGCACGGTTTGACCTTCGTTACCTCATTTTTCCTCCATGCCGGAATCATCCATCTCGTCGGCAACATGTATTTCTTTCTCGTTTTCGGCGATGACGTAGAAAATTTCCTGGGTCCGCTGCGCTATATCGCATTGATCGCGATTGCGGCATTCGTTGGCGATCTCGTCCACATTGCATCGGCCCCGAATTCCACCATTCCCTGCATCGGCGCCAGCGGTGGAATCGCCGGCGTGATCACATTTTACGCATTGGCATTCTCGCAAGCGAAAATCGGCTTTTTGTGGCGCTACTTCTATTATTTTCGCTGGATTCGCCTGCCGGCGTGGTTCGTTTTCGTGCTCTGGATTTTTTTCCAAATCATCGGTGCTTACGAACAAAAGATCGGAATCAGCTCGGTGTCATCCTTTTCGCATTTGGGGGGAGCTGGAGTCGGCTTGATTGCGTGGTTTCTTACGCGAAAAACCGCGCCTTTCGCGGCGTAGGAACGCAGGGTTCCAGCCCTGTGTGGCCCAGCTTGGGTGGATCGAGCAGTCGTGCCAGTCCGGCTCCGACCTCGATGCCAATATAATCGCGCCTTCGGCGCCTAAATAGCATCGCCCGCGGAGCGGCCGATCCACCTCGGAAATTGTTTGTCATTTCTTAGGGAACGCCTATTTTCCCCGCCCCGGCGCGTGACGCGTCGAAAGATCTTCGCACCTACGGAATAAATTTCCGTTAATCAGCGCACGAGGTCGCGCAGATCATATTATATAAGAACAGCGCGCTGAGAGGAGGGCCCGAAGGAAAATTCGGGGACTAACAAATGCCGAGAGCAACAAACGCCCCGGCCAGTCGCGAACGGCGACGGCGGGTTTTAAGAAAAGCGAAAGGTTATCGCGGTCGTCGCTCGAAACTTTTCCGTTACGCCAAAGACGCGACGATGAAAGGCCAGTATTGGGCCTATCGGGATAGAAAGACACGCAAACGCAATTTCCGCATGCTCTGGATCCAGCGCTTGAACGCCGCCGTCCGCGCTAATGGTATGACCTACAGTCGGTTCGCTGAAGGCTTAAAAGCAGCTGGCATCACTCTGGATCGCAAAATCCTCGCCGACCTAGCCGTGACCGAAGAAAAAACATTCGCGTCGATTATTGAGCAGGCGAAGGGCGCGCTGGAAAAGAAATCGAAGTCGAAAAAAGCAGCGTGAGTACCGGTTGAAGCGTTGAACCGTTGCAGCGGATTCGCTTCAACGCTTAAACTCATTTAACGCTTCAACGTTCATGCATCCGCTCGAACAATTATGCGACGACGCCCTGGCCCAGATCGCGTCGGCTCCAGACGAGGGCGTCCTCGAAACCGTGCGGGTGAAATTCCTTGGACGCAGCGGCAGCGTTTCCGAATGGAGCGACAAAATGAAATCGCTGCCGAAAGAGGAAAAACCGGCCGTTGGCAAATTGTTGAATGAGGTCCGAATCGCGATCACGGCCGCAATTGCAGCACGAGGCGAAAATTTTCGCACCGAAAAAGAATCTGCCGCGGTTGCCAATGTTGATCTTTCGCTTCCGGGCACACCGCATGAGCGCGGAGCGCTTCATCCGCTCACGCAGATGCTCGACCGCAGCATCGCGATTTTCCGGAGGATGGGGTTCGCGCTCGCCGAAGGCCCGGATATCGAGACCGAATGGCATTGTTTCGATGCCCTCAATACGCCCGCCGACCATCCCGCGCGTAACGAGCAGGACACATTTTATCTGCCGGACGGTCGCCTTTTGCGCACCCACACATCCACCGTGCAAATCCGCACGATGGAATCCGCGCCGCCGCCCATTCGCGTCATCGCTCCCGGCGCGGCTTACCGACGCGATGAGATCGATGCCACTCATACCACGCAGTTTCATCAGATCGAAGGCCTTTACGTAGATGAAAATGTCAGCGTCGCCGACTTGAAAGGCACTCTCGAATTTTTCCTGCGCGAACTTTTCGGTGCCGACACGGCGGTGCGTTTTCGCCCGCATTATTTTCCTTTCACCGAACCGAGTTTCGAAATCGACGTGAAATCGAGTGCTCTGAAGGGCGGCGAACAATGGGTCGAGGTTTGTGGCTGCGGCATGGTCCATCCCGCCGTTTTCGAAGCGGTCAACCAATCCCGCCGGGACAACGCTTATGATCCGGAAAAATGGACCGGTTTTGCCTTCGGTCTCGGGATGGATCGGCTGGCGATGATCTTGTTCGACATTCCCGACATCCGCTTGTTCGCACAAAATGATCTGCGCTTTCTGAGGCAATTCGCATGAGAATCGCGTTTCAGCTCCCGATAACATCGCGTGTCATCCCGAGCCGCGCAGACGGCGAGGGATCTCACTCACACCCATGTCGTCACTCAAGCCACCCACAAGGGTCATTCGAAAGCCGGTCCACGTTTGTGAGGTCCCTCACTTCGTTCGGGATGACGCAGGAGAGAAAAGGATGAAATTCTCCGTTAACTGGCTGCGCGAATTCGTGGAACTTTCGCCGAGGATTGACGCGTTGGCCGAGTTGCTCACGATGTCAGGCATCGAAATCGAAGCCATCGAGAAACACGGCACCGATTTCGACCATGTAGTGGTGGCACAGATCACTGAATCAAAACCGCACCCGAATGCCGATCGTCTCACTGTTTGTGTCGTCGACGATGGCAGCGGAACGAAACGCCAGATCGTTTGTGGCGCGAAAAATTACCGAGTGGGCGACAAAGTCCCGTTGGCTTTGCCAGGCGCAGAACTGACCGGTGGTCTGAAGATTGGGGCGAGCAAATTGCGCGGCGTCGAAAGCGAAGGAATGCTTTGCAGCGCGAAAGAACTCGGCGTCGCGGAAGACGCGGCCGGGCTGCTCATCCTGTCGCCGGAGGCGAAAATCGGCACGCCGATTCGTGAGTTATTTCCACCCGACACTATTCTTGATGTTGAGATCACACCGAATCGCGGCGATTTGCTCAGCCATTTCGGACTGGCACGCGAGATCGCGGCTCTGACCGCAAACAAATTGCGCGATGTAGCTGCCGCCGTCACCGGGGGCAGAACTGCCGCCGATGACAGCGGCAGCTACAACCACGGCGTCAAGATCTCCGCGTTATCCGAATGCCCATTTTATTCCGCGCGTCGAATTGAAAACGTAAGGGTCGGGCCAAGCCCTGATTGGTTGCGCGCGAAAATCGAAAGCGTCGGCATTCGCTCCATAAACAATGTTGTCGATGTTTCTAATTTTGTGATGCTCGAGCTGGGTCAGCCCACTCATGCGTTTGATGCCGACAAACTGAGCGGTGAAATAAAGGTACGACTTGCACGCGAGGGTGAAAAGTTCCTCGCCCTTGATGGAAAAATTTATCCGCTCACATCCCAAAATCTGGTTATTGCCGATGACGAGCGCGCGGTTGGAATCGCGGGAGTGATGGGTGGCGAAGAATCCGGCGTCACGGAATCGACAAAAGATGTGCTGCTCGAAAGTGCCTATTTCTCGCCAGCGAGTATTCGACGAACGGCCCGCGATTTGAATTTGCCGAGCGACGCCAGTTACCGATTCGAGCGCGGCGTTGATCCGCAAATGATTTTGCCGGCATCGAGACGGGCCGCGAACCTAATTTGTGAAGTAGCGGGCGCGAAGCCTCCCGCCACCTTTGGAGTTGCCGGCAAGCTGCCGCCGGATCCACCGGACGTTTCGCTGAGCTACGCGAGGCTCGATCGACTTCTCGGCATTCAGATCGAACCGGCAACGGCCGACGCAATCTTGACTCGTTTTGGTTTAAGTAAGAGCGATTCCGCGAGTCGGCCGCTCTGGAAAATTCCGAGCTACCGGCGCGATCTGCAGCGAGAAGTCGATTTGATCGAAGAAATTATTCGCGCGCATGGGATTGAGAAGATTCCGAGCGCTGACCGCAGCCGGTTCACTCCGCTGAGCGAAGCCGATGACAACTTTGATTTTGAAACGAAACTGCGCCGCGATCTGATCGCTCTTGGCCTAACGGAAGCGCGTACTTCCTCATTGATTGCGCGATCTGAAGTGGCGAGGGCCAACGGCGCGATCGAACTGCGCAACCCATTGAGCGAAGATCATGTCGCATTGCGCACGAGTTTAATTGCCGGTTTGCTGGGAGCGGTTGCGCGAAATATTCGGGCTGGGGCAGAACGAATCGCGCTGTTTGAAATCGGTAATACCTTTGCCCCGCGTACCGGCGAGCAACAACGTAGACTGGCGATCGCGCTCTGTGGACAGGTCGCGTCCGCCAAAGACTGGCGTGGTGCAAAAAAACGGCAGCTTGATTTCTTTGATTTGAAAGGTGCGCTCAATGCATTGGGTGCTTTTGAGTTTCGGCCCAGCAAGCAAGCCGGTTTTGTCTTAATGGCCGAAATCTTTTACGAAACAGAGCAGATTGGCTATGCTGGACAGCTTTCGGTCACGACATCGGCAACCGCGCCAATATTAGTAGCAGAGATTGATCTGGCACACATTGCGCAGGCAAAAGAAGATGCGGAGCGATTCAAAGAAATGGATCGCTATCCGGAAGTAACACGCGACATCGCAATGTTTGTCGGCCCCAAAGTAACTCACGCGGAAATTCTTCGGGCGATCGCGGCGGCTAACGAGCCATTGCTGGAGAAGGTCGAGCTTTTCGATTTATTTATGGAAAATGACGGCAAAAAAGCGCTGGAAATGAAAAAGTCCCTTGCCTACTCGTTGACATACCGGGATAAAAATCGCACACTGACAAGTGAGGAAGTGAGTGCGGTGCACGCACGGATTCGTGAGCGGTTGCGAAACGAGATTGGTGCGGAATTGCGCGAGTAGTTCTTTTTGAAATAACTGCGAGTTGTTGGTTAAGAGTTGAGCAGGAAACCAGTGCTTTTCTCTCAACTCTGAACTGACAATTCTCAGTGCTTTACCCTGCGTTGTTCGAGATACAGGTGAGAATCCCGAACCGATACTTCAGAACCAAGGAGGCTTGGTCGCGTTTTAGGGAACATGGCACGCCTTAATTGGAAGTCAGACGCTCTCGCGACGGTCGTCCGCCCGTTACCGAAAGGGACGGGAGATCCGCCTAAACGGCATCTGCGGGGTAATTTTTTAAAAACCCGAGTCGAATGTTTCGATTCGGGTTTTTTCATGCTCGTGGCTCGTAATCGTCCTTGCACCCTCAATCTTCCGATTACGATTACGAGCATGAGCACGAGTTCGACCGGATCACACAACCGTGCTAACCATTGCGACCAATGCGCGCACTGCTCGCCCTCGAAGATGGCCGAATTTTCGAAGGCGAATCATTCGGCGCGACCGGAACGCGGGTCGGCGAAGTATGTTTCAACACTTCCATGACCGGTTATCAGGAAGTGCTGACGGACCCATCCTATCGTGGGCAAATCGTGGCCATGACTTATCCACTCATTGGAAATTACGGCACGAACGCGACCGACCAGGAAAGTACCCAACCGCATGTGCGCGGGTTCATTATCGAAGAGCTGAGCAAAATCCCAAGTAATTGGCGAGCCGAAGAATCGTTAGATGATTATCTGCGGCGATGGGAAATTCCGGGCGCGCAAGGCATCGACACACGCGCGCTCACCAGGCATCTGCGGACGCGCGGCGCGATGAAAGCCTGCCTCACCACGGAGATCACTTCGCCTGACGAAGCCGTGCAGCGCGCCAGCGCTGGCGAAGGCGTCATCGGAATGGATTACGTGCGCGAAGTAACCACGCCGAATATTTTTCAATGGGATCCGGATGATCAACTGAGCCGGAAATGGTCGTTGCAAAGCGGTGATCAAGTGCTTCCGCCAATCCGGCATCGCATTGTCGCGTTCGATTATGGAATGAAACGCAACATTTTGCGATCGCTCCGGCAGCGCGGATTCGGCGTCACCGTAGTTCCCGCCACGACCACAGCCGCAGAAGTGCTCGCGCTCAACCCGGATGGCGTTTTTCTATCTAACGGCCCCGGAGATCCGAAGGCGCTGCCTTATGCTCACGAGACGGTCCGCGGTTTGATGGGGCGCAAACCCATTTTCGGAATTTGTCTCGGTCATCAAGTGCTCGGTTTTGCCTTTGGCGGGAGAACCTTCAAACTGAAATTTGGGCATCGCGGCGGCAATCAACCCGTGAAAGATCTGCGGTCGGGAAAGGTGGCGATCACAGCGCAAAATCATGGGTTCGCTGTCGATCCAGATTCGTTGCCGAAAGAGGTCGAAGTGACCCACGTCAACCTGAACGATGGGACGGTCGAAGGAATGCGGCACAAAGAGCTGCCAATCTTTAGTGTGCAATATCATCCGGAGGCAGCGCCAGGACCGCACGATGCGAGTTATTTTTTTGAGCAATTCGCGGAATTGATCGCGAATAGCAGCTAATCATTCGGTGTTGTAGCAATACAACCGCCACAATTGACCATCGCGAATTTCGGGCGGACGTTTCGCGTATGTTCAATTCCACAATTCCTAAAAGTTTGAAGGTGGCGGTCGCGGCCGGATTTATTTCTGCGCTGGCGTTTTCGCCGCTCGCCCTCGCTGCCGAGCAGGGCAAGGAGAATCTCGACGCCTCGGCGTCCAAAGAAGTTACGGGCGAAGTTGTCGATATGATGTGCTACGTCGATCACAACGCGATGGGTGATAAACATGCCGGTTGCGCGGCCAAGTGCATCAAGGGCGGGGGGCCAGTCGGCATTGTATCCGATGGCAAAGCCTATCTGCTCGTCGGCGATCACAAACCGATGAACGATCAACTCGCGGAATACGCGGGCAAAACGATTACGGTCAAAGGCAAAATGGCTGAGCGCGGTGGCGTCGCCATGCTGGAGAACGCGGAGATCGTCAAGAAATAGGCGGCGTTTCGCAATTCAAACGGCGCGCATTTGATTAAGTGCGCGCCGTTTTGTTCTTGTGTCATTGCGGCCACGCAAATTCTGTCATCCCGAGCCCTTTCGAGGCGAGGGACCTCACAGTTGCTCGCAACGTCACGCAAATCTTGTGTGATCACTTAACCATCGAGAGGCCCCTCACGTTCGTTCGGGATGCCAGAGTCGTTTGCGCGCAGTGACAGCACTTCTCGCAGCATGCGCACGCTGTCCTGAACAAATCGCACCTTGCTCCCTTCATGATGATTCCAGCGCACTGGAATTTCCCTGAGCCGCAATCCCGCTCGCTGTGCAAGCAAGAGCAGCTCTACATCAAAGCCAAAGCCGATGATTTTCGCGGCTTCGATAATTTGCCGACACGCTTCCATGCGAAACGCCTTGAAACCGCATTGAGTGTCCCAAAAAGGCAGACCAGTGGCGAGGCGCACCAGCAAATTAAAAACGCGCCCACCTTGTTCGCGCCGCCATGGCTGGCGATTTCCGATTAGTTTGCGATTGAGCGCGCGTGAACCAAAGGCAATATCTACTTCGTCACGCGCGATCGGTTCAACAATTTTTGGAAGCTCATCAATCGGCGTCGAAAGATCAGCATCAAAAAAAACCGCGATCGGTTTCGTTGCGTTCAACAATCCGCTTCGGACCGCCGCACCTTTGCCGCGATTCGGAAAATTTTCGAGCAATCGAATCGTCACCGCCGACGGCACGTTGGCAACTTTGCAAATCACTTCGCCAGTGGAATCGGTCGAGCCGTCATTGATGACGATCAATTCGCTACCTCGGCTTTCCTTCTCCAGATAAGCAATCGTCGTGGCCAGCGTATCGCCAATGCGCACCGCCTCATTGAAGGCAGGGATGACAACCGAGATTGCAGGAAGCATGAATGGAAGCAGCGTCTCGCTTGTGACTACCAATTCGCAAGCTATAAGCTCGCGCTACTTCATTTGTAAATTTCGATTACGAACTTGCCGTCTTCGCCAACAAAGCCTCGATACATTCCGCTGGTATTAAATAGCAGTGCAACATTTCCATTCTTGTCCACCGCAATGAGACCGCCAGTGCCGCCCAGCTTTTGCGCTTGAGCCAGCGCGCGCTTTGCCGCTTCGGACAGTGACATTCCACGCAATTCCATCAACGCAGAAACCTGGTGCGCCACAGCGGCGCGAATGAAAAATTCGCCGTCACCCGTACACGAAACGGCGCAGGTCGCGTTGTCGGCGTAAGTACCCGCACCGATCACAGGTGAATCACCCACCCGGCCCGGGAGTTTGTTGGTCGTTCCTCCGGTCGACGTTGCAGCGGCAAGATTTTCCTGAGCGTCTCGTGCCACCGCGCCCACGGTTCCGTGTTGTTCCGCATCCGAAATGATGAATTTCTTGCCGCCGTCGACGCCTGCTTTTTCGGCCGCTTTCATTTTCTGCAACGCATCCCAGCGATCCTGTGTAAAAAAATATTTCGCATCGGTCAATTCGATCCCGTTGCGCTTGGCGAATTCCTCAGCGCCGGCCCCAATCATCATGACATGCTTCGATTTTTCCATGATGGCACGTGCCAGGATAATCGGATTGCGAACATGCTCGATTCCAGCAACCGCGCCCGCGGCCAGCGTTTTCCCATCCATGATCGCGGCATCCATTTCGTTTGTGCCCGTGCTGGTAAAAACTGAGCCTTTACCGGCGTTGAAGTGCGGATCGTCCTCCAGCACCCGGACCGAAGCTTCGACCGCAGCAAGACTCGACCCGCCACCCTGCAAGATTTTGCAGCCCGCCCGGAGCGCGTTTTCTATTCCCGCACGATATTCCTGCTCGTTCTCCGGCGTCATTTTGCTTCGCTCGATTGTGCCGGCGCCACCATGCACCACGAGTTGGAACTTTTGGCTGTTCATTCCTGGTGAGATTTCCTGCGCATGCGCGACCATTCCGCAAAGAGCGAAAGCAAGACAACCGATTGCCAGACAAGTCAACTTCACCATATCCAAAGAAACAACGTGATTGTTTTTAATCCCCGCGCAATCTCGACGGCGGTACGAAATTTCGTTCGCCACCACAAACGGCGATTTCGTCCACTCAAACGGCTGGTGCTTCCAGCGCGATCAATGAAACGCGCAGCCCTCGAATCCGTCGGGCCATTTTGGGGGCGAATTCCGCCACGCCTCGAACTATCGACACTAATTTACGCCAGCGAACACACGGAAATTAGTGTCCGCGAAATTCATTCCGCCGAAGTCGTGCGTCTGTCGTCACATCCTTTCCGAAAGGGTGCATCCTTGGGCGAATTAAAAACGGCTCCAGCTTTTGTTTTCGAAATTCCGAATGTGAATTTTTGGGGCCATTATGGAGGTGTCGTTGTTACCGCAGACAACGCGTTGCTGGCCGATCTTTCTCCGGAAGTTTGGGGGCCGGCGAACCATCCAATTTTTTCCCGCTGGCACCTGCCAAAATCGCAGTTGCTCAACGGTCGAATCGCGATCGGCGTCACGCCGGAAGCTGGCGGAAATTACTATCACTGGCTACTCGATTTACTGCCGAGAATTCTTTTGCTCAAACACGCGACCCAAAATTTTTCCAACTACGACACGCTTTTACTCAACGGTTCGCGGGCGAATTACGAACGAGAAACCCTGACCGCGCTCGAAGTTCCACCGGAAAAGATCCGCTTCGTTGATTCGCGCGACCGTTTCCAAATCGCGTCGGCTGTTTTTCCTTCCCTGGATAGCAACGTCGTTGCTCCGTGGAAGGTTCGCGGCCTGCGCGAGCTCGTTTCTTCTGACAAACCGAACCAGCATCATCGCCTTTATCTTTCGCGTGCGCGCGCCGCAGTTCGCCGGATTGCGAATGAAAAGGAAATTTCGGAGGCCCTGCGTCGGCATGATTTCGAAATTCTCGAAACCGAAGATCTTTCCTTTCGTGAACAGGCGGATTTGTTTGGCAATGCCAGTGTGATTGTCGCACCGCACGGTGCAGCGCTGGCCAACACAGTATTTTGCCAGCCGGGAACGCGCGTGGTGGAGATCAGTACCCGCGCGGGTTATCGCGATTGGTACTGGCAGCTCGCCGGGGTTGCAGGGCTATCCCATGAGGTTCTGGAAGCACAGCCGGTCAAGTCCTCTTCGAATGAGAATGCCGATATGATCGTGAGTCGCGAGGATCTCACACGTCTTTTGGAGCGGTTCTGAAGGCTCTGCGCGCCATTGGTGCGCCCAGCGCTGTCATCCCGAACCCGAAGGGTGAGGGACCTCACAGTCGTTGGGTGATCACGCAAATTTCGTGTGAGGTCATGCGCAGTCGTGAGGTCCCTGGCGTCTTCCCGCCTCGGGATGACAGAGGTGCAAGCGCGCAGTGTTGGCGCCACCGCCGACCCGGCTTAGTATTGTCTGCGCGCTTCGGATGACAGAAATGTGGGCTCGCGTTCACATTGCATCGCATTTTCCTCTTTTCCGCCCGAGGAAGTAAGGCACGTTCCGTAAACATGCCGACCGAAGAATCTGAAAACGCTTCGCCGATAATTCCGGCGAATCCGGTCGTTGTCGTTCAAGGCGTAGGACATCTCAGCCGCGAATTCATGCGCGAAGTGGGAAGCCTGTTCTGGTTCATGGTTCAGACGCTGGAGGAAATGGTGGAGCGCATTCGCGAGCGGCGTGTTCCATTTCGTGCCGCAAGTTTCTTCCGCCACTGCGAGCGAGCCGGTGTCGGCTCGGTTCCGCTGGTCGGTCTGGTTTCGTTTTTTCTCGGCCTGACCATGGCTTTGCTAACCGGTTACCAATTGCAGCGCTTCGGCACCGAGCGTCTCGTCCCAGGGTTGGTGGCGATTGCTTTTACGCGTGAGCTGGGTCCGCTGATTACCGGAATAATGCTGGCGGCCCGCATCGGCGCCGCTTTTACGGCCGAACTGGGAACGATGCAAGTCTCCGAAGAAGTAGAGGCAATCGAAGCGATGGGGATTGGGCCACTCCGGTTTTTGGTCGCACCGCGAATGCTCGCACTTTTCTTGCTCATGCCGTGTCTCTCTACTGTTTCGAATCTGGCGGCGATCGGCGCCAGTTGTCTCATCTCCCGCGCTTATTTCAGCATTGCCTTCGTCTATTTTTTCGACCTCGTTCGCGACGCTCTTCTCATTCGAGACATCGTCACCGGCGTCCTGAAAAGTTTCCTATTTGGCTTGCTCATCGGCGGGATCGCTTGCTATCGAGGCCTTACCGTAAAAGGCGGCGCAGCCGGAGTCGGTACCGCCACCACTTCCAGCGTCGTCACCGCCATCGCAACGGTGATTGGGTTCGATACGATGTATAACATCGTTTACACCGTCTTCTTTCCCACATGAGCACGGCCAACTCTTACATTGCCGAACTGCGCGAGGTAACGATGCAATTCGAAGACAAAACTGTGCTCGACGATCTTTCGCTAAAGGTGCGGCCGCAGGATCGCCTCGTCATCCTGGGTCAGAGCGGCAGCGGCAAGAGTACCATCCTTCGCCTCATCCTCGGGATTTTGCAGCCACATGAGGGTTCTGTCTTCTTCAAGCAATTTGAAATCACTCGTCTGCCGCGGCGCAAGCTACAGCGGATTCGCCGCCACATCGGCATGGTTTACCAGTACTCCGCCTTGCTCAGCTCGCGAACTGTGCGCGATAACGTCGCTCTTCCTCTGGAAGAACTGACCGACGAGTCGCGCGAAGAGATTGACAAGATTGTCGATGAAAAACTCGAGCTTGTTGGAATGAAAGATTCCAAGCACCTGATGCCTTCAGAGTTAAGCGGCGGAATGCGAAAACGCGTTAGCCTGGCCCGCGCCCTCGTGCTCGACCCGGAACTGGTTCTCTTCGACGAACCAGTTGCAGGGCTCGACCCCGTGATGGCTTCAGTAATCGACGAATTGATTATCAGCTTGAGCGAAAAGGCGAAGGTCACTTCCGTTATTGTGACCCACGAAATGGATAGCGCCTTTCGCATCGCCACCCGGATGGCTATGTTGTATCACGGCAAGATTATTGAAGAAGGTGAACCCAAAAAGTTAAGGGAATCGAAAAATCCGGTGGTTTCTCAATTCTTAACCGGCAGTACCGAAGGCCCCATTCTCGAAGGAACAAAGGATGCAATTACAGCGTAACGAAGTTCTCACTGGTTTACTCGTCGTCGCAACCCTCGCGGCTTTGACGGGGATACTGGTGCTGTTGGGTGCACCGGGACTTTTCCGCCCGCTGACTACTTACAAGATATATTTTGATAATGCTGCCGGCATTAAACTGGGCGCACCGGTGTTGCTGGCCGGCCGCAAGATTGGGCAGGTAGCGAAACTTTATTCTCCCGTTTCGCGGGAAGAAAATCAGCGCGCTCTGGAGGTCGCAAGATCTTTGCGCGCGGCAGAAGCAAATGCGACTCCCGCTCCCGAGAAAGCGCCGCGCTATGAGGTTCGGATTGATGTCCAAGTCGATCGAAATGCGCTGCTTTATCGTGATTCCAAAGCCCGCATGATCACGCTCGGACTTCTAGGTGAAGTTGCGATTGACTTCACCGAAGGAACCGAAGCGTCAGGCCGGGCCAATTCCGGCGAGCTCTTCGCTGGCGAACGAGTGCCTGATTTTGGCGAAGCCATCGCCAAAATGCTCGATATTATCGCTCCAGTCGCGACCGAGGCCACTGCCACCTTCAAGCAACTTGAATTGACTGCGGAAAATCTTAGTCACATCACCGACGAAAACTCGGAACTCAATCTTGCCCTTACTCAGTTCAAAACTCTCGGCGAACACCTTAATCAACTGACCGGTCCGGAGAGCGCGCTTTCCAGTTCACTTACGAATTTGAAGGAACTAACCGCGGATCTGACCAAGAACGATAATATCGCGGTAACTTTGCAGAACTTCCGCGCTTCTTCGGAAAAGTTGAAGTCAACCCTGACTTCGCTCGGACCGTCCCTTCAGGCAAGCGCAGAGAATGTAAAAGAGGCCACTGCTACCTTGAAATCGCAACCATGGCGCTTGGTCTGGCCAAGCACGAAGAAGTATCCAGAGGATACACAACCGGGAACTCCAGCCGGACAAAATATTAAAGCTGCTAAAGCAGCCCGATCTCCGCGCCCTAGTCCAACACCTGCTCGCCGAGTTTCCCGATAACCTAAAATAAGGTAAAATAGTTGCGAAATTAGTTTGCACATAACTGGCAGACTGCTAGGAAAGTTGTTATGGACTTATCACTTAGGCAGTTGGAAGAAGCGGTTTCCTTACGCCGCCAGATCGATTCTCTCGAGCGACGGTTCGCGGGTTTAGTTGGCGGCGGACGCGCTACTAGCAGCGCGGGCGCGAAAATCGGAGGTGGAAGGCGACGACGCCGGCGCACCATGTCCGCGGCAACGCGAGCTAAGATTGCGGCGGCTGCGCGCGCACGCTGGGCTCGAGTTAGAGGTGGACGTAAGGCTGGGGGCGGCGGCGGCAA
>QHPP01000275.1 GCA_003219125.1 Verrucomicrobiota bacterium | reverse complement strand
ACCGCTTCAGCCACGAACTCTTCCGGTTGCAGATCGACATGAAGATGGAAATCCTTCACTCGTTGCGTCGTTGCCGGCCCGATGGCCGCGATTTTTGCCGGGCCGATCTCTCGGGCGTCATCGTAAAGTTTGAAAAAAATCTCAAAAAAGGCATCGACTCCGTTCGGGCTGGTGAAAACGATCCAGTCATAAGAATGCGCGTCCTGTACCAACTCGGCGAATTCGCGAAGATCACTGGGCGGCTCAATCCGGATGGTTGGAATTTGGATGACATCCGCTCCTAGAGCGCGCAATTGTGAGCTCAACCCGCTTGCCTGTTTGCGCGTGCGCGTGACTACGATTCGCTTACCGAAAAGCGGACGTTTTTCGAACCAGTTCAAATCTTTTCGCAAGGAAACGACATCACCGAAAATTGCGACGGCTGGCGCTTCGAAGCCTGCTGCACTCGCTCGCTCTGCGATATTTTCGAGAGTACCAACAATGGTTTTTTGGTGTCCCAGCGTGCCGAGACGGACAAGGGCCACCGGCAGGTTCTTTCGGCTGCCGTGCTCCAGCATTTCGCGTGTGATCGCCGCCAACCGGTCCACCCCCATTAACATCACTTGCGTCCCCCCCAATTTCGCCAGTGCATCGAAATCAATTGCACTTTCACTCTTCGCCGGATCCTCATGGCCGGTGAAAAAAGTGACGTGCGAATTCTGATCGCGATAAGTGACCGGAATTCCGGCATAGGCGGGCACGGCGATGGCGGATGTGATTCCCGGGACAATTTCGAAATCAATTCCAGCCGCAGCCAGCGCTTCAGCTTCTTCGCCGCCGCGTCCGAAAACAAACGGATCACCTCCCTTCAATCGAACTACGTTCTTTCCGATACCCGATTTTTCGATTAGCAGCGCGTTGATTTCATCCTGCGAAAGCGTTTTCTCACCGGCGCGCTTTCCGGCGAAAATGATTTCGGCGTCAACCGGAGCCCAGCTCAGCATTTCCGGATTGGCGAGCGCGTCGTAAACAATAACGTCGGCGCGCTCCAGCAACTCTTTCGCCCGCAGCGTCACCAGTCCGAGATCGCCCGGCCCCGCTCCGACCAGAAAACATTTTCCCTCGTCACTCTTGCTCCTGCTCATGTTCGAGCTTTCTAAAAACCTCTCCCGCCAATTCCTTCGGATCGTTTCCTCGTCCGGTCGCCATTTTCGGCGCAGGTGCATCGCCAAAAACCTGTGCCTGCAATTCCATTACGCCGTTCATAAATCGAGCGTGCACGCCCACAGGCAAATCGCAATCTCCTTGCAATAGCCGCAAAAATTCGCGCTCGGCTCGTAAACAAAGATGCGTTTCCTCGTCATCAATAGACGACACAATTTCCTGCGCGACCAAATCGGCTGCGCGTGTTTGCAAAGCGATGACGCCCTGACCGCCAGCCGACACAAAATTTTCCAGCGGCAGTATTTCGGCAAAAAGCTTCTGGCCTTGAAATTCAAATTCCGGCGGCGTGAATCCAAGCCGCTCGAGACCGGCGCGCGCCAGAATAATCGCGTCCCAATCGCTTTCGATAAATTTGCGCAAACGAGTTGGCACATTTCCGCGCAGTCCTACGACGTGCGCCGCGGGGTTACTCCAGCGCGCTTGCCTTTGGCGTCGCACACTTCCCGTCGCAATCGTTGCGAGCGAGGTGGGCGCGGCGCTTTTCCTCAGCAATAAATCTTCCACTGCGCCACGCGGCAAAACCGCTGTAATCGTAAGTGCGCCTTCTATTTCGCTGGGCAAATCCTTCGCGCTGTGCACCGCAACATCAATGCGCTTTTCCATCAGCGCCCGCTCCAGCTCGGCCGTAAAAATTCCTTTGCGCCCGGCAGTGGGCTTTTGGTCACCTGTGGTACGAATGACTTCGATTGCAATCTTGAGGGAAGGCCGAGTCCGAGCCAGCGCTTCCTTAACCATCCGGGTTTGCGCCAATGCCAATTCACTCCCGCGAGTGCCGAGAATTATTTCCTGTGGCGGCGTTTCATGAGGACCGCTCTTCGATGTTTCTTCGACGCTCACGAAGCGTCGCTACAGTTCGGATGTCCGCAATTCTCCGCTGGCGCGGGCCGGGCATTCCTTTGTTGGTCGCATTCTGGACTTAGACAACCCCAAATGTTTTTGAAAATCCGCGACGTGCTCGTCGACGATCGCTTCGGCGGCGGCCAGTTGCTGCCGGCGAAGCTCGCGTGATTCGCTGGCAATCTCTTGCAAGGAATCAATGTCGTAGAGATAAACGCCGTCGAATTCGTTCACTTCCGGGGCGACGTCTCGCGGTACAGCAATATCGATGATAAAAAGCGGACGATCGGCTCGGTCGCGCAAAATCGGAACAAGCAACGGTGGAGTCAGGAGGTGCATCTCCGCCGCAGTCGAAGAAATCAGAATATCGATTTCGCGACACTGCTCGAGCCAGGTCGCGAACGGCACCGGAATTCCTTCCAACTCGCTTGCCAACTCTTCCGCGCGTGTCGGTGTCCGATTGCTTACCCGTAGATCTGAGACCCCGCGAGAAGCGAGCGCACGCAAAGTTTTCGCGCTCGTTTCCCCAGCTCCCAACACCAAAACTTTTCGCCCTCGCAAATCACCAAAAATCTCCTCCGCCAAATCCACCGCCACCGAACCCACCGAAACCGGCCCGCGCGTAATCTGCGTCTTTGAGCGCACTTGCTTTGCCGCCCGAAAAGCACGCTGACACAATCGATGCAGTACCGGCCCGGCGTTTCCGCTTGCACGCGCGCCTGCATAAGCGCGCTTGGCCTGGCCGAGTATTTCAGTTTCGCCTACCACCATTGAATCCAATCCCGCCGCGACGCGAAAAAGATGCCGCGCGCATTCCGCGTTTTCCTTGCGATAGAATGCTTCCAAATCGTCTTTCGAGCTCGATCCGTCATCCATGCGCAGGGATTGCGCGATTTCTTCGTTCGCAATATTTGCATCTGCTACGCCGTAAATTTCCACCCGGTTACAAGTGGTGAGCAACAGCACTTCGCTGCAGCCGAGATCACGCAACAATGCGGGCGATTGGGGGTGACCAGCGAAGCGTTCACGTGCTTCAATTGCCGCGGTGCGATGGTTAAGACCAAAACAAAAGAAGTTCATGCGTGATGACCGACAAATTCGATGCTCCACAAAAGCGAGAGCGCGACGGCGAATGCGACCACACAGAGCGTGGCAATCCGCCGCGGCGCCATCCACCCCAAATACCGGCCCTGCAAAATTGCGCCGTACAAAATCCAGATCGCAATCGCCAAAGCGATCTTGGTCCACGGCAGTGGTTCGTTCACAAAAAATCCGCTGATCAGTCCCGCGCTATAGAGAATAAAGCCGAACCAAAGTAGCCGTGTCATCGCCGAAAAGAGATTAGGCAACGGAGGCAAATGATAAAAGATTGAGTGCAACTGGTGGGTCTTGAGCTGCCGTTCCTGCACCAGATACATGGCGCCGGCCACGCAAGCGAGCGCAAACGCCCCGTAGGCGATAATCGAAATCGAGGCGTGGAACTCCAACCACGGATTTGGAGCTATCGGGGAAGCGCGTGGGGTATCGATCGGCGCGAACAAGGCAGTGACTTGCAGCAAGAAAACGAGCGGCGCGGTAAACGCGCCCATAAGCGAGAGGCGGTAGGCCGGTCCAATTAAAAGGTAAATCAGCGCGATTGACCACGCCAGAAAAACGAGCACTTCAAATAAATTCGTAATCGGACAGCTCCGCAGAGCGTGTCCGCGAACGTAGAGAAATGCAGTCTGCAAAACGAAACCAAGCGCGATCATTAGAAAAACAAATCGGTTCCGTCGAAAGATGCGCGCACGAAATGAAATAATCGTTCTGATTACCGCCGCCAGATAACAAATCGTCGCGAAAATCAGGAGCTGCCGATCCATCGTGCATCAGAGTAAAAGTGCAGGCCCAGCTTCGCAACCAAGGCGGCGTTTGACCTTTCCTTGTCAGACGCTAGCATCGGCCGGCAATGGCTGAGAAGACGCTTTCAAAATTACGCGCAGCCGTACGGGATGTGTCCGATTTTCCCAAAGCCGGAATTATTTTTAAGGACATCACTCCGATCCTGAAAGACGGCGCGCTATTCCGCTCCTCGGTCGATATTTTTCTGCATCAATTACGCACTAAGAGAATCGATAAAATCGTCGGAATCGACGCACGCGGGTTTCTTTTTGGTTCTGCCGTTGCCTACGAGCTTGGAATCGGCTTCGTGCCGTTGCGCAAAAAGGGACGGCTCCCCTATCGCACTGAAAGTGCGAGATATTCACTCGAGTACGGCGAAGCCGAAATGGAGTTGCACATCGATGCGATCGAGCACGGCGAAAAAATTGTATTGATTGACGATTTGCTCGCCACTGGTGGCACCAGCGCCTCCGCCGCCACCCTGATCAAGAAGGTTGGCGGCGATTTAATCGAGGCAATCTTCTTAATCGAGCTCGAGTTTCTGCACGGGCGCGAAAAGCTCAAGCCAACGCCGGTAACATCCTTCTTGAAGTACTAGGCCGAACCGGTTCCGCATTTGTCGATGAGGAAAGTCTTAATGGTACTTGTCCTTCTCGCGGTTGCTCATATGGCCGGTGCGGCGAACGTCACATTTGCTGAGTTGTTTAAGAATTCTGCGCGCTATCAGATGTTCCGTTTGCCAGAACACGAACAATACCGCCGCCGCGGTTGTTCGATCCATACTACGATCGCCCGCGTAAAGCTTACTACTTCCGCGTCACCGAGTTAAGCATCGAGGAAGTATTGCCGAAAGATGCGAAAAACTGGGTCCTGGGCTACACGGGCGGACGAG
>QHPP01000274.1 GCA_003219125.1 Verrucomicrobiota bacterium | reverse complement strand
GCCGGCGTTGCCGATCTCGATGTTGAAATCGCCCGTGGTGAGATTGACACCGGCGAGACGGCCTAGTGCGATGTTGACGTTCCCCGTACTGTTGTTAACCATCGAGTCTACCCCCACGGAAGTGTTTCTGTTGCCGTTTGTAGTTTGGCGGAGCGCACTGTCGCCGATGCCAGTGTTTTCCTTAGCATCGCTGTTGTTCGCAAGGGCGAACGTACCCACCGCGGTGTTGCGCCCGCCGATTGAGTTGCCATTGAGCGCAGCCAGGCCAACGGCTGTATTTCCCTCGCCTGTTGTATTACCCTGCAGCGTGTTCGCACCTATCGCTGTATTGCCAGGTCCAGTTGTGTTCCCCGTAAGCGCTCCCTGACCGACCGCCGTATTTGTCTCGCCGGTGGTGTTATCCCTCAGGGCTTCGTCCCCGATCGCCGTGTTGGCAGCCCCTGTTGTGTTGCTAAAGAGCGCGATATAACCAGTCGCCGTGTTTCCGCCGCCGGTTGTGTTGTTAAAGAGCGCAAAAGCCCCGGTCGCCGTGTTGTTGTCGGCTGTATTGCTAAAAAGCGCCTGGTTACCGGTCGCCGTATTGTTGTTGCCGTTCGTATTGCTAAAGAGCGCGTAAGGACCGTTTGCGATGTTGTCGCTGCCGGTGGTGTTGCTCGTGAGCGCTGCAATACCGTGGGCCGTGTTGTTGTTGCCCGTCGTGTTGCTACCCAGCGCTGCCTGACCGGTGGCCGTGTTGTTGTCAGCTGTATTGCTAAAAAGCGCCTGAACACCGGTGGCCGTGTTGTTGTTGCCGGTGGTGTTGCTCGTGAGCGCTTCAAGCCCGGTGGCCGTGTTGCTGCCGCCGGTGCTGTTGCCACGGAGCGCCCTTTCACCCGTGCCCGTGTTATTGGAGCCCGTTGTATTAGCAGCGAGCGCTTTAAAGCCGAGGGCCGTGTTGGCCTCGCCCGTGGTGAGGCTGGAGAGCGCAAAATCGCCCTCGGCGGTGTTAGCGCCGGGATAGCCTCCGTCCGGTGGTGGATCAAGGGCTCGGGCCAGCGGCGAAAACGCAAAGGAGGCGAGCGCGAGCGCCGCGACAAGAAAAGCGCGCCGCAGCCGCCGGTTGCTAGGGAAACTTAGGATGGGAAGAATGGTACTACTGAGCAGATCATTCAGAGCATACATATTAAATCTTTCTTTCTTCTCCCGGTGTGATCGGTCAGTTTGCAGCGTTGAAAAGAGCGAGGGAACTACCGGGAGGAAAGGTCCCAGGCCCGATTCAATCTGCGTAAGATTAACAAATTGTAATACGTTGCCTATCGGGGACGCTCCCGGATATTAGATGCTCCTGATCCCCGATCTATTTCTAGCCTGTAGGTTCACGCCTGACATGCCTTGAGCAACAGCGGCAACTCGCTGGCCGCCGCCGGAGGAGAAGACGCTTGAGAGGAAGGGGCTCCGTTCGGTCATTGGACGACACAGAGGTCGTCCCGCCAATCAATCACTGAGCGCGGATTGTTTAACGGCGATTTAGTCTGAACCAGTCGCGCGCGCCGCGGCGCAGACCCTCGGCGTCGGGGTATCCGAGTTTGACCTTGATATGCTCGTTATAGGTTTCCACCGTTCTGGGACTGATCCCGAGCTCTTTGGCGATCCGATTCGTTCCGAAACCGGCCCCAATCAGCCCAAAGACGTGCAACTCGCGATCGGTCAGGTTACTAGCATGGCGATATACCGCCGGGTTTTCGATTAGCCGGTGAACCGCGACCAGTGCGATTCCCGGACTGACATGAAGTTCGCCTGCAAGAACTGTCTCGATAGCCTGAATCAATTCTTCGCGGCTTCCGGTCTTTGCCCAGTAGCCTGAGGCGCCGGCGCGCAGCGCGCGTTCCGCATAAACCTCCTCTGCCTGTTTTGAGATTACTAAGATCCGTGTCTCAGGGAAACGACCGGCGAGCTCTTTGAGAAAAAAGATGCCGTCGCGATTGCCAAAAAACGGTTCAATCAACAGAAGATCGGGGTGATGCTCTGCCAACAGCTCACTCGTGGTCTGTTGATCAGTTGCCAGCCCGCACAGTGTGTAAGGCAAGTCGCGGATAATCGCGGCGATCCCTTCCCGCGCGACCGTGCTATCGTCGGCGACTACGATGCGCGGTCGTCGCGACGAGATTCCATTGCGAACCCCCCTCACAAACTTTGGAGGCTGACTAAAAATCGCTCAGCGGACAAGCGAAATTATTAGCGTAGTTCGCGTAGAAAGTATGGTTATTAGGGAAACTTATGCGCCGCCAGTTACGCCGAAACAATGGGCGCCTGGGAGGACCGCCGCGAACTGATCGCGGCGCGGACGAAATTGTTGCCCAGCTCCCACATCGGGCCGGGGAACTTGCGGCAGTCGGTCAGGACGTTGTCCAGCGCGGTCACGAACAACGCGATTTCTTTTTCGCCGATGGTCAGCGGCGGCAGGATTTTTAGCACGTCCATGGCGTGCCCAGCCACTTGAGTAAGGATGCGATGCTTACTCAACATTTGGGTCACGATCATTTGAGCGAACAGCACCTTGTCCACCTTGTGAAGTAGTTTCCACGCCATCTTCAGCTTGAACTCGTTCGGTTCGTGGAATTCGATTGCGATGATTAACCCTTTGCCACGGACTTCCTTGATGAAACTATGTTTCGCGCGCAAGGCATCGATCCGTTCCATCAATTGCGCGCCCATTTCCGCTGCGCGCTCCACCAGATTTTCCTGATCGATCACCTCGAGCGCGGCCAGGCCGCAGGCCATGGCCAGATTGTTCCGGCCGAATGTCGTTGAATGAACGACACACCGGTCCATTCGACTAAATGTCTTCTGGTAAATGTCGCGTCGGCTGACGATCGCCCCGCACGGCACGTAACCACCGCTCAAGGTTTTGGCCAGCGTGATGATGTCGGGCTCGAGGTTCCAATGCTGGAATCCAAACATTTTGCCGGTCCTTCCCAGACCGCACTGAACTTCGTCGCTAACGAGAAGTGTGCCGTATTTGCGGCAGAGCTCCTGCGCGCGCGGGAAGAAATCTGTGGTTGGCGATTTGCACCCTTTGCCCTGCACCGGCTCAATGACAAAAGCGGCGACATCGCCTTTGGCCAGCTCGCGCTCGAGCGAGGCGATGTCATCCAGCGCAATGCGGGTGTCCCATTGATCCATGAGCGGGCCGAAACCTTCCGTAAAACTTTCGCATCCCATCAAAGACAGTGATCCGATGCTGAGTCCGTGAAAGGCGCTCTCGAGCGAGATAACGCGCTTCTTTCCGGTGGCGGCGCGCGCGAATTTTAAGGCGCCTTCCATCGCTTCGGTGCCGGAGTTACAAAAGAACACGGCGTTGAGATGTGGCGGCGTGCGTTTGGAGATGGCCTCGGCCAGCAGCCCGCTCAGGAGCGAGCAGTCCATCTGCACCATGTTGGGCAAATCGAGATCAAGAACGTCGCGGATCGCTTTCTTCACTACCGGATGGTTGCGGCCAATGTTGAAAACGGAATAGCCGCTGAGGAAATCGAGGTAGGCGTTATTATCCATGTCGTAGAGATAAGCGCCTTCAGCCCGGGCATAGACCTTGTCGAAACCAATGACGCGCTGGGCCGCGACCAGGGTGCGATTGAGGTGACGATGATGCAGCTCGTAATTTTCACCGAGCCGTGCTGCGATGATTTCCTTCAGGTCAAACGCCACCTGGCATGTTCCTTGATTTAGAGGTGAAACGCAAACGTGCTGCACCGGGATCAGCGATCCAGGCTACAACTTTTTTCCTGGGACGATTAGGTGGATCGAGCAGTCATCCGGTCCGGCTCGGACCTCGATGGCAATAAAGCATCGCGCGACGGAGCGGCCGATCAATCTCACGGCTTCCAATCTCGATACGCCTCCTGCGCACCGACCTGAAGGTTCGTTTTTCCCGGTGAATGTCGCTCCAGTTGTATGGCGAGCCATTGGAACCATTCGAATGTTTTCTGCGAACCGCTGCGCCGGCGTTCTTCCTCGACGTAGGGCTGTAATTTGCGCCAGGCGAGACGAACCGTGCCGCCAACAAGATCGGCTACCACGCGTAATGGAACGATTCGGGCATAAACCGAATATCCAAGTCCTTCCAGGATCACGCCGACTGAATGCGCAGCATTTAATACATTAGCGTCGGCTTCGATTGCCGAAGCGCTAGAACCATCCGGGATACTGTGCACGATGATCATCGACTTCATCCATTCCGGAGACAAAAGTGCCTGAACCGCAGCGTAAGCCGCACGTTCCTGCCGTGCGCGTCGGGATCGCTGTGCTTCGACGAGGCCGAAACCGACCCCTGTAATAACGGTGAGAGCGGTAGCCACATTCGCAACGGTGGACAAATCCATTTGCAATTCTTATTAGCAAAAGATCGGCTGTCTTCGAGAGGAAACGCGTGGTGGATCGGCCGCTCCGTCGGGCGATGCTATTTAAATATGCGGCTCCGTCTAGTTTGACATCGAGCACGGGACTGCTCGATCCACCTTGCGATCCTGGCTATAAAAAAAGCCGCAGGATTCGCACGGAACCCTGCGGCTTCGAATTAACCGACTATATCGATGTTAGTCTTCCACTTGAACACGCTCAACCACACGGGTGTCGCCAGTGCCCGTATAATATACGCGCACTTTCTCACCGGGCCGGAGCGGAGCGGTTACAACCTTGCCCGCGCCATTAACGATGCGTGCCGCGGTCCCGAGCGCAAAGCTCACCGGGCCTTCACGCTCACGTTTCACCACGATGGTTTTGCCGGGCGTGTATGTCTCCACGGTGCCGACTTCATAAGTGGTTGATGTCGTTGTCGTCGTAGCGGGAGC
>QHPP01000273.1 GCA_003219125.1 Verrucomicrobiota bacterium | reverse complement strand
TGACAGGACAAGACGCCGAAACTCTAAATGCGGGACGCTTAGGCGCGGGCAGAAGTCGGGAAATCGCAGCCTGCTCGTACGAACGCCGCCTTCTCAATAAGCCTTTCCTCTCTTCCTGTTTCCTAATACTTGCTGTTAACGGCCACTCTTCCCGTGCCACTGTTGCAAGTGCGTCTTTGCACCCAGTCGCCAACCAATGCGATGGCCCTATCTGCTTCGGGAAAAGAGCCAGCCCAGATCGGAAATATGTGCTGCATTCCCGAAGCAATAAAGAGCGTTGCGTCGATTCCAGCGATGGCGGCATTGCGCACCAGACGCATGGAATCATCGAGAAGTATCTCGTCTCCACCAACCACACAGAGCAGCGGCGGGAGCCCGGCGAGATCGGCGAACACGGGCGAGGCCAAAGGTTGAGAAGAATCAGCGCCGTTCATGTACCAGCCCGCCATCTCCAGCAAACCGGCACGCGTGCATTCGATATCGGCCGCGGCGCGACTGGTCATGCTCTCACCGCTGCACGTGAGATCGGCCCAGGGCGAGAGCGCGACGATGCCGGCGCACATTGGCAGGTGACGATCACGCAAGGCAATCGCCGTGGAAATGGCGATCCCGCCGCCGGCGGAATCGCCTGCCACTATTGTCTTCGATGGTTCATCGCCGTGCTCGAGCAACCATTGGTAAGCATGCACCGCGTCATCGACCGCCGCTGGAAAGGGGTGTTCGGGCGCGAGACGATAGTTGGGGACAAGCACGCGGGCCTTCGCCGCAAGAGCGAGATGGCCGGCGGTCTTTCGTCGAGTGTCGGGAGAGCCAAGCACAAACCCTCCGCCAAAGAAATAGAGAAGAGCTCGATCTGCTCCCGGGACTTCCGCCCATAGACCATCGACCTCAGGAACTGGCGTGAAGTTTACTCCGACCGGCTCGCTGGTGAAATCTTCGGAGCGGGTATCGGCTTCGCGCGCCTGCGAGAGTGGCATCGCAATCTGCTTCGGGTAACTCTTCAGCAATGCCCAGAATTCTTGTGCTTGTTTGCTGATCATGTGTCTTTCACGTTATCACGCGGGACGCGTGACTTGACGTTTCCTCGCAAGCAGACTGCCATGCGCCTTCGAGGCGCGTACTCTTAAGAAAGGAAATCACGCGAGAACTTCACGAACTTTGCCATTCCGGCTTATTGTGTCGAAATTCTCGATTCTTCCAACAAGAGCGTCTTCACATCGGCGACGACAAGGCGCGGGTCGAGCGTACCCGAACTGTAGATATTTCGGATGCGGCCTTCGCGATCGATTAAAAACACCCGAAGGGTGTGATAAAGCGGACCTTGCGGATCCGCCGGGTTTTGTCGCTTGTCCACAGCCTGATCGTAGGCGGCGAGAATAGGTTCTAACTCCGCGCGCGATTTCGATGTGACAAAGCGCCACTCGCAACCTGAGCCTTGTTCACGAACATTTTCGGAGTAGGCGGCGAGACGCTGTGGTGTGTCGTACTCAGGATCAAAGCTAATGCTGACAAGCCGCATACTCTTTGCCAGTGTTTTATCGTCAACGCTGAGATCGTGGATTTGGCTTAAGACGCCGGTGGCGTATGGACATGCTTTGGGCGCCGCGCACCGCGTGTAGATGAAGCTCAAGACGGTAATGCGCCCGTGCGTGAGATCGCGGAGAGTTATGGCTTTGTTATTCGAATCGAGGAGCGCTCCATCGGCGGCGGACTTCACAACCGGCAAACTATAACTGCCGGGAGCGGGTGGATCGTAATCGTACTCGCTATCGCGAGAGAGTTCGGCTGCGGCGGTCGCCGCGAGGAAGACAAGAAGCAATTTCAAGAATCCAATTACCCTCACCCCAACCCTCTTCCCTGCCCTCACTAGCGTTTCACGTCCGTCTCTTCCACGCGGGAAAGATAACGAGGGACGATCCCTTCTCCCTCGGGGAGAAGGTGAGGATGAAGGAATTATTTTTAACATCGGTCCGAGCCGGACTGGCATTTACTGAGCGGCCTATCCACCTTGCATGGGTCAATCGCGACTCGCGACCGTCGTGCGATTGGCGCCGATCTTTGTTGAGCCAAAGAGCATGTGATGCGGACGGCCCAGTTTCAGCGCGGTGAAATCGAGATCGAACGTCGGCTTTAGTTCTTTGCCGTCCCAGGCGTAACCGCGGAGAAACTGCTCGTTGTCGGCACCTTGCTTGTCCCAGCGCGCCAAAAGCGAGCTGGTGAAATAGAGTCGCTTTCCATCCCAGCTCTGCGACACCATGTTCACCTGTTTGCCAATCTGTTTCTCATAAATTTGTTTCGGTTTCTGCGGATCGGAAACGTCGAACACGCGACACTTGCCGTCACCGAAACAATCAACAAACAATGTTTTGTCATCGGCGCTGATGCTAATATCGACCGGAAGCACACCGCCTTTCGCTTCACCGATCGGCGCGACCTCTTTGGCCTGCCATTCGCCGCGATCGTCTGAGTAGACTAACCAAAGCTTCGAGGTCAACGCCGTTGCGGTGAAAGCGTAGTTGTGCTTGTCGCCCCAAGCCCAGCGGATTTCGAGCGGCGCGCCCGGCACCTGGAAAACTTTTTTCGGCTGGCGCGCATGGAAATCCCACATCACCATGGTGGAACCGAAATGCTTCATCGCCTCGGGATCGGCAGTCAATTTGCCGAAGTCCGTCGTGTAATTGTTCCAGCCGGTGAACGATGAGGTAAGGAGCGCGTTTTTTCTCGGCAACACGCGGGCATCATAACCGTAGCCGTCCGCGACTTCCGCTCCTGAGGTACCGCGCGGATCTTCTTTCGTCGGCAGCCAATGCGTGGTGATGTAGTTGCCGTCGTTCCCGTATTCGACCAGCGCTGTCTTGCCTCCTTTGTCCTTCGCGTTGGAGAGACACGGAATGAGCACACGTCCGGGCAACGCATAAGCGCCATGCGGCCCGACGGCGCCGCCGGTAGTCTCGGCGAAATTGTCGATTGTCTTCGTCAACTTCGGTTTCGCCGGATCGGTATGCACATCGAAGATGAAAACGCGGCTGCTCTCGAGGCCGGCGAGCCAGAGCTGACGGCGGTCGTCGGTGAACCCGCCGTGATGGGCCTCATTGCGTCCATCGACGGAGGAGCTGCTGACGACTTTGCCGTAGCGGGGCGAGCCCGGTTTTACATCGACAGTGACAAGTTTATCGGCGCCATCGCCCAGACCTTCGACGCCGAGCGTCCAGACATAGACAAACTCCTCCTGACCGTCGATGCGGGCCAGATAAGGCGAAGAGCAGGTTTCATCGGCGCGCGAAACGCGTAGACCGAAAGCGAAACCGAGCGCGAGCGTGCCCGCCAATACTAAACGCGATGCAATCGCGAACTGTAACCGCGAGTAAATAGGTGTCTTCATAGTTGGTGACTTGATCTGTCTGGACAATGATCAGCCCTTGTAAGTTGTGGCCAGCCCCGAAGCCGGCCCGTCTTCCAGTATTGCCAGCCCATGTTCATGGGATTGTATTGAAACGGACTAATCTTCGTATAAACCCCGACCTTTCTTTCATAATTCTTTTTGGGTTGCAAGCAAATGTAGGGTTTTGCCGGACACTCACCCTTGGCCCGTTCATCACCGACATCCCGCAATATAGAAGAGAGCTCTTCATTGGTTACTTGCAGCAGGCCGGCTGTATCGCAATGAATATTCCCGTTCGTGCATAAAAACCGCGTTGCAGTAACATCACCGACATCGTCATGGATCCTGCTACTTTTTTAACTGAGCTGAAGCGCCGCAAGGTCTACAGGGTCGCGGTCGCTTACGCGATCGTGGCGTGGCTGCTAGTCCAGGCAGCCTCGATTCTCTTTCCCACTTTCGAAGCGCCTCCCTGGGTGATGAAAGTATTTGTCACCGCAGTAATTCTCGGCTTTCCAGTTGCCCTGATCCTGGCGTGGGCATTCGAGCTGACCCCGGAAGGACTTCGGCGCTCGGAAGAAGTGGTGCTGCGAGAATCGAAGACGCGCAAACCTGGTAGCAAATGGACCGCTGTAATTGTGACCGCCGCCGTGCTGGCGGCTGCGCTGTTTGCCTTTCAATTTGTGCGAACACGAAGTTCGCCGGCTATTGAGTCGCCAAAACAAACTGCGCCAACTGCGACGCTGGACAAATCGGTGGCGGTGCTACCGTTCGAGAACCTTAGCTCGGACAAGGAGAACGCGTTTTTTGCGCAGGGTATTCAGGATGAAATCATCACCACGCTTTCGAAGATCAGCGGGCTGCGCGTGATCTCGCGCACTTCCACTGCCCGTTACAACAGCGCTCCGGAAAATCTCCCCGAGACCGCACGTCAGTTACGCGTGAGCAATGTGCTCGAAGGCAGCGTGCAGAAGGTTAGCGATCGCGTGCACATCAATGTCCAGCTGATCCAGGCCGACACGGACGCGCATCTATGGGCACAAAGTTATGACCGGCAGTTGACCGACATCTTCAGCGTGGAAGCAGAAGTGGCGAAGAGCATTGCAGACTCGCTCCGGACTACGCTTTCACCGCAGGAAAAAGAACGCGTCGAAACCAAGCCGACCGATAACGCCGATGCTTATGTTCTCTATCTCCGAGGTCGCGATTACCAGACTCGCCCTGACAATTTGCTCCAGGATTTCCGGTCAGCGGCGAATCTTTACGAGCAAGCGATCGCGCTCGACCCGAAGTTTGCTCTTGCTCACGCACGCCTTTCGGTCGCGACCAGCACCATCTACCACTTCTATCAGCCAACAGATTCATGGAAACAGAAGGCGAATGCGGAAGCGCTCGAGTCGCTGCGGTTGCAGCCGAATCTCGGCGAAGGCCATCTCGCGCTTGGACTTTATCATTACTACATGGAAGGCGATTACCCTGCAGCCCTGCGCGAGCTCGACTTGGCGGCCCAGGCTCTTCCCAATGATGGTGACGTCGGCCTCTACACCGCCGCAGTGCAACGCCGCCAGGGCCATTTTGCCCAAGCGATTGCCAGCTATCAACACGCCGAAGCAATTGACCCGCGCAACTCCGTCATGCTCTACGATGCCGCGCAAACTTATTTCGGTTTGCGCGACTGGCAGACTGCAGCAGAGAGAATGGACAGAGTGCTCGCGCTTTTCCCCGATTCCTTCAATGTGAAGATACAACGTGCCTACATCGAGTTTTTCTGGAAAGGCAGCACCGCACCGATCAAGGCGGAGCTGCAAACGTTGCCGCCAAACCTTGATCCTGATGGCGTGGTCACTTTTGCGCGCTGGGACGTGAGCCTGATGGATCGGGATGCCGCCGCAGCCGAGAAAGCGCTCGCATCTTGTCAGCTGGATACCATCGCTTCGCAAACGGGCGTGCCGCTGCCGAAAAGTTATCTGCAAGCTTGTGTCGACCTGGTGCGTGGCGACGCAGCCAAGGCACAAGCGGAGTTCGAGGCCGCTCG
>QHPP01000272.1 GCA_003219125.1 Verrucomicrobiota bacterium | reverse complement strand
TCTCGTGCGCTAGCACTTTGAAGCTCCGGAGCAAGAGGAGTGCCTCGTAACCCGACGCCCGCGGCTCGCCGTAAAATGCTGGATCGTACCGGGCAAAGCTATAAACGCCGACTCGCTCGCGCACCGAAGCTTGTCCGAAGACGAAGTTCCAGGAAGGCTCGGGGTAAAGGTCCTCCATCGTAATAGCGAGAATGCAGAAGGCATCCGGTGGAATGCGGGCTTTGAGAAAGTCGAGGACGTCGCCGGTGAGAATCTGCGGATTATTAGTGATTGGATTGCGGCGCGTGACGAAGGTCGAGCCATCGATCCTGACCGGCGGAAGCACTTTCACGTCCATCGCAAAAAACGCCGCCGCAAACTCGCGTAGTTTGTCGTTAGAGGGGCTGTGATCGGGCATGAAATCCCCGAGCGGCTGGAGATAAATTACATGCTGCTCTGATGTTGGGCGGTTTGGTTGTGAGGCCTTGAACTCGTCGAACGTTTGTCCCCGTTCGTTGTGGACAGCGAGCCAGTCACCCGGTTTTGGTACCGGAATCGGATCAAAGCTATTTTTATCCGGCGTAAATGCGCGTTGGAGGACAGCCGGCAATCCGTTCAGATCACCAATCGCATTATGAATCGACTCCTCGTCAGGGGGTGTAAAAGCCATTGCCATCGAAGGCAGCAATAAAACAACGATCTTAATCGAAATCCTGGTCATGCGGACGAAAAGTCACCTTAGTTCCGTCCAAAAACATCGCGCAGTTCGGCTTTGGTTTTCTGCAAAACGCGCTTTTGCTTTTTTGGAAGATTCTTGCCGGCGCGATTGATGTAAAAATTCAGCATCGACATGGCCGATTGATACGGCGTGCCCTTTCGCCGCTTGCTTCTTTCGGCAGATCGTTTCAGCGATAAGGCGATTTGGCGCGGGTTGCTGGATCGGAAGACTTTTGGCTGCAGATCCAGCGCGTTACTCTGCTTAGCGACGCGAGCTGACCAACGTTTTGTTTTTGATGATTTATTCGCAGGTTTTCTCATCGCGGCATCGAACATCGAATTAAAAAAGAGGAGCAAGGTCCTCCATTGTTTCTAACCTTACGGAAGCCAACTCCGAATCTCTTCGTGAGCCAATGGAGCACCTTGCCTAAATTTGTTTCGCGCGCCGCTGAAAATCTGCGTGTGCCATTCTTGCCGCGAATTGCCTGCCTTTGGTCCAGAGCAGATTGCCGAGGCGGTGTAGCCGCGGTCGTCGGCCGGCTCCTCAAAGAGCCAAGGTCTTACGGCTTGAGCAGTGGCATAAAAGCTTCACGGTATCGCCACACTAGAAACAATTCGAGGGCGGCGGCGACGAGCCCAGGCGGAAAACCTTCCGGCGCCATGAGGGTGTGGAAGATCAAAATGTTGACGATGATTGCACCGAGGATGGTCAATCCGAGCGGAACGAAGCGCCCAATCAGGAGGAGCAGACCGCCAATTACCTGGAGCGCGCCAACGACATGAGCGTAACGGCTGGCGATGAAGACGCGCGAAAAGTCACCCGCGAGATTTTGCGGGAGTTCCGGCATGGGAATGAATTGCAAAAAAGCGTTTGAGCCGAATACGACAAACATCAATCCGAGAAGGATGCGGGCGATGATGGTAAGGATTTTCATGAGAGGCCGATGATGCTGCGATTCCGGGAAAAGTCCAACGTCGAATTGTAAACAGTGATCAGTAATCGGTAATAGATTCCGTTCACTGTTCACTATTCGCCTTTCTTGGGCGGAAAAAGTTTGTTTACGAGTCCGTTAGTTGATTTCTCCAAGAGGATTCCCCAGGCGCTAAGCACAATCAGCGTTGCGACAAAGATTAATAGGAACGACCCCGGCGATAGCGGGCGGATGCGAAGTCCCAACCAGATGACGTAAGGTTGATGGATGAGATACAGGCCATAGGAGAACGCGCCAACGAGACCGAATATCTTGGCGACGCCACTAAATCGCCAGATAATTCCAGCCACACCTACTATTTCAAGTAAGCAGCAGGAGCCGGTAGCCAAATCAACAAAGACATAGGTAATCCCGTTGTGATAAAGCCACAGTGCCGCGGGATACAGTAGTAGTCCGGCGAGAAAACCCGCGCCCCGCAAAAGAAACCACTCAACCCGGGCAGGTGATTGTTTATGCAACATTCCCAGGGCCATCCCCAACGCGAACTCAGGCAAACGGCAAACGGCGAGGCCGCCAAGGACCCAGAAGCCATGCTGCGGATAGACGACAAGCATGAGATAGCGCACAAAAAATCCAAGTGCACACGCCATTAGCAAAAAGGTAAACGGTCCAAAACGGCGCGCTGTCCAGAAGAGCAGAGGAAAGATCAGATAGAATTGGATGAGCATCGAGAAGTACCACCAGGCGGCGTTGAGATACATGAAGTTCATCGTGATATCGATGAAACGCAGACCAAGCAGACTAAGTATGATCCGGCTATCTACCGGCTCGAGCCGCGCAACGAATGGCGAAACGAGATAGACCAAGTGTGCAACCCAATACATGGGATAGAGACGCAGAAAGCGCGCACGGTACCAGCTTCCCCATTTCAGCGACCCCGATTCTGCCCGGCGCGCGGTCGATTCCATCAGCGCCCACCCGCTAAGAATGATAAAAACCCCGACGGCGTGGAAACCGATTCCCGAAATTTTCAACCAGACCATCCGGAGAATTGTGATCGCGCCAGCGGCAAGAGTGCTCCAGTCATCGGGGGGGAACTGGGCATGCTCGAAAACAGTGTTGAAAAAATGAAAATAAACGACCCAGAAAATGGCGAGTGCTTTTGCAATATCGAGCCAGAGCAGCCGCTTCATCGCAGTCGGATTAACAGCGTTCCGTTGCCTTGGTCAAGGCACCGCTCTTTAAATGGTAGCGAGATCTGATCGCGTTTGACCACGATTGACGCCGCCACCGTCACTCGATAGCGTTTTGCGAGTGCAAGCGGAGCTGGAAAAACTGTTGATCCTGCAAGATCGCGATCAAAAAATCCGGCAGATCGGGCTCGAGATAAAGACACTGCCGCAACAGCGAAAGAATCTCGAAGCGCAGCTTGCTGCCACCGCCGCCAGCCTCGAATTGTTGAAACAACGGGCGCGACAGCTGGAGGTCGATCGCAAGAAGTTGGAGCTCGACGTCGGGACGCGTCAAAGCAGCATTTCACGGCTAAAGACGCAACAGTACGAAACACGCAAAAACGATGAGTTTCAGGCCATGGGCCACGAAATCGAGCGCTACGAAAAGGAAATCGTGCAACTCGAAGATCAGGAGCTCGAGCTCATGGAGCAAGCCGACAAATTGCGGGCGGAAATTGCGACGGCCGAGAAAACGGCATCGGCCGGACGCGATTCTGTCAACCGGCAACTGGTCGATATGGAGGAGAAAACGAAAACGCTGCAAACGCAACTGGAAGAACTAAAGAACGAACGGGTCCAGCTCGCACACAACATTGACGAAGAGGTGACGGAGCGCTACGAGCGGTTATTCGCGAGTAAAGGTGACGCCGCCGTGGTCGCGGTCGAGCACGGTGTTTGCACCGGATGTCACATGAAAGTGACGACGGCGACCGCGGTGCATGCCAAAAGTGGAAACGAGATTGTGAGCTGCGAGCAATGCGGCCGCATTCTCTACGTCGCAGAATGATTCATAAGGAATCGCGTCGCTCACATTGATATTTCCTCCTATTGTCATGTCGAGCGCAAGTCGAGAGATCTCCAAATCGAATAGCTAGAGATTCCTCGACTGCGCTCGGAATAACAAAGAACGCGAGCAATGCGGCCCCCATTCTCTAGGTGGCGGAGGAGCAACTGTCATCCCGAGTGAAAGTCGCCTGCCGTGCCATAGCTTTATGCGAAGGCTGGGGGAATCCCGTAGCCTTACCTTAAAGCTTGCGAGACATGCACGGCAATGGAGGGCGGAACTCCTGCGACGCGGAAAAGATCGACCAAGGCTCGCAGAAGCTCGCCCCTTCAAGACTAAGTTCTACACATTAAAGCGAAACTCGATGACATCTCCGTCTTTCACGACATACTCCTTGCCTTCGATCCGTAGCTTGCCCGCTTCACGCGCTTTCGCGAAGGAGCCGAGCGCGACGAGATCATCATAGTGGGTTACTTCCGCAGCGATAAAGCCCCGTTCGAAATCGGTGTGAATTACGCCGGCAGCTTGCGGGGCTTTGTCGCCGGCATGAATTGTCCACGCGCGCGATTCTTTTTCGCCTGTCGTCAGGTAGGTGCGCAAACTTAACAAATGGTAGACGGCGCGAATGAGCGCACCAACGCCGCTCTCGTTCACTCCGAGGTCGCGCAAGTATTCTACCGCTTCGGTTTCGTCGAGATCAATTAGCTCACTCTCGATTTGGGCGCTGATCACCACCGCTTCCGTCGCGAAGTGACTCCTTGCGTAATCCTGAACCGCTTTCACGTTTTGCGTGGCGTTGTAGCCGCAGTCGCCGGCCGCGGCTTTCTGCGGTGATCCTGTACTGCCGCGGTCTGCAACCACGGCTACAAGATCATTTTCTGCTACGTTACAGGCAAACAACGTCGGCTTTGAGGTCAGCAAAAAGAAAGCGCGTGCCACGACCTTTTCTTCTGGCGTTAAGTTGGCAGTGACGGCTGGTTTTCCCGCGTCGAGATGGGGCAGCAGTTTTTCGAGGACCGCATTTTCGGCCTTGGCGCTTTTCGACCCGGCGCGCACTTCTTTTTGCAAGCGATCACGCCGTTTTTGGAGGGACGCGAGATCGGCCAGCACCAATTCTGTATTGATCACCTCAATATCGCGAACTGGATCAATCGTTCCGCCGACATGATGAATGTCGGCACTTTCAAAGCAGCGCACTACCTGCACAATCGCGTCCACTTCGCGAATATGGCTGAGAAATTGATTGCCCAGTCCTTCGCCCGTGCTGGCCCCTTTTACCAACCCGGCGATATCGACAAATTCGATCGCGGTCGGCACGATTTTTTGCGAATGCGAAAGCTTCGCGAGGACGTCGAGTCGAGCGTCGGGCACGGTCACCACGCCGACGTTCGGATCGATTGTGCAAAACGGATAATTTTCCGCCGGCGCTTTATGCGTTCGGGTGACGGCGTTAAAAAGCGTGGATTTCCCGACGTTCGGCAGCCCGACAATTCCAGCGCTGAGCATGAAGTGCGGACGCTACCTCGCGCGAGGAAGAACCGCAATGCCAGGGCAGGTGAAACACCGGCCTCCAGGCCTGTGCGTCCAGCGGACATGCTGTCCGCTGGAGATTGTGGGTTTCACCAGAGTACACCTCCGCTGGGCGCACAGACTGAAAGTCTGTGTTCCAAGGCAAAACAGAATTTCGGGCCGGCGGGATTTGAACCCACGACCTCTTGAACCCCATTCAAGCGTTCTACCAAGCTGAACTACGGCCCGATTGCGCGGAATAGTGTTTG
>QHPP01000254.1 GCA_003219125.1 Verrucomicrobiota bacterium | reverse complement strand
TGCGCGATTGCCGAATCAATATGATTTTCGAAGGGTCGAGCGAAATCATGCGGCTGTTCATTGCGCGTGAAGCTCTCGATCCACATTTGAAAGTTGGGGGCGCGATTTTCAACACTCAGTTGCCCATGCCGCAGCGATTGAAAGCGGTTTTCACTTCCGGGAAATTTTACGCCGGCTGGTATCCGAAACAGTGGTTGCCCGCGAACGCCGGCAACCTCGACAAACTTCACCCCGATTTGCGACCGCACGTCCACTATGCGGCACGCACGAGCAGGAAGTTGGCGCGCGGATTGTTTCACGCCATGGCGCGCTTTGGTCCGAAACTCGATCGCGAGCAATTGTTGCTTTCCCGTTTCGTCGGGATCGCGACGGAACTTTTCGCGATCAGCGCCACGTGTTCGTTCGCTCAATACAAGATCGACTCAGGTGAACCGGCAGACGAAGTCCTTTCCGTTGCGAGTTATTTCTGTCGCTCCGCCAAAATGCGGATCGACCATCATTTCGCCGGCACCTCGCGCAATGCCGATCGCGCCGGCTACGATCTGACGCAGGAGTTGCTGGCGGGAAAACACGAAGGTTTTGGTAAAGGAATTGTCTAGCAGTGGAAGTTAGGCATTTTGCCTGACTTGGCCGTCGGGCTTCCAGCCCGACGAATTTCAACATCGACGGACAAGATGTTCGTCGGCCGAGACAGGCTAGAAGCCTATCCTCCAATCTTTCTGGCACTACGATTGCTCGGAACGTGGGATGGTCTCCCTCGTTTTCCTCGGCCTCGCCATCGTTTGCGCATTGATCTCTCGCATTTTGCTCTTGATCGCGGCGATCGATATCAGCGCCTGGTGGGCGCTCGGAGTTTTTCTCCCATTCGGTCCACTATTTTTCCGGCTCAATTATCCGGAACAAGCGCGCAATTCGTTCCTTTTTCGTGTTGCCACCCTCTTATGCATTTTTGGCTTTGTCGTCATGCGACCGGGATTGAATTTCAGCCCACGCGGTAGTCATCGCACGACGTTATTTGCGCCGCAGGCGAAGCAACCCGTCGGATACGCCATGGAAAAGCCGTTCCCCTCAAAAAAGACGAGCGCTGCTGCGGCGGTTTCGACACTGACGCTGGATCAACGTCGCGCCACAAACGCAAAGGAACTCGAACGACTGTACGGGGTGGAAGAACAACTGAAGTTGCGTAAACGCGATCTTCTTCACAGCAACACCGAGGGCAATCGCGTCTACGCAATCGATCTCGCGTCATACAATGACTCGCTGGCCAAAGCCACGGCGGAAAAGAATGCTCTCGCCAGCGCGAAGTAGTTGTAGCTGTCTTCATTGCAGCGGCGGTCTATGACCGCTCGACTTGCCGTTTAATCTTCGGCGGCCATAGAGCGCCGCTAAAGGAACCGCAGTCGGTTGACCGAAACTACCTGACAGAGTATGATCGTGGCCTATGCCGCCTGTGCTCACAGAAGCGGCCCGCCCGTCAAAAAAGCGGAGTCGCATTGCCGAAACGAAAGCCCCCGTCCAGGACGGTGTGCGGGCTTTGCACGTACTTGAAAAACATGTCCTGATGGACGGATTCAAGATCGTAATCGATCTCGAAAAAAGCCATGGTTCTTACTTGTATGATGAAGCGACCGGCCGTCGTCTGATCGATCTCTACGGATTTTTCGGGTCACTCACCATCGGGTTTAATCATCCGTATTTCGATGAGCCGGCAGTGAAAGAGGACTTGCTGCGCGCGGCCAAATTCAAGGTCGCCAACTCAGACATTTATTCCGAGGGGTACGCGGAATTTGTAGAAACGTTTGTGCGGATGGCTGGATTCCCGCCGCTCGATCGCTATCTCTTTATCGAAGGCGGCGCACTTGCGATCGAAAACACATTAAAGGCAGCGATGGATTGGAAGGTGCGCAAAAATATGGCGGCCGGTCGTGGCGAACGTGGTACCGAGATTTTGCATTTTCGCCACGCCTTCCACGGCCGGTCCGGTTACACCATGAGCCTGACCAATACCGATCCGCGTAAGACCGATTTGTTCGCCAAGTTCGAGTGGCCGCGGGTTTCCAATCCGACGATCGATTTTTCCCTACCGGAGAATGAACGCGAACGCGATGTAATCGCGCGCGAGAAAAAATCGGAAGCGGAAATCAGAAAATTTATCGATGAACGCGGGACCGATATCGCCGCGATCATCATCGAACCGATCCAGGGCGAAGGCGGCGACAATCATTTCCGTGGCGAATGGCTGCGGAAGTTGCGGGAAATCTGCGACGCGCACGAAATGCTTCTGATTTTCGACGAAGTGCAAACCGGTTTGTGTACGACTGGCCGCACCTGGTGTTGCCAGCATTTCAACGTGCAACCGGACCTGCTCGCGTTTGGAAAAAAGGTACAGGTTTGCGGGGTGATGGCCGGACCGCGGCTCGATGAAGTGAAAGACAACGTCTTTCGTTTGCCCTCGCGGTTGAATTCAACCTGGGGCGGAAATTTCACCGACATGGTACGGTCGACCCATTATTTGCGTGTCATTGAAAAGGAAAATCTGGTCGAGAACGCAGGCAAAATGGGCGCCTATTTTCTGGAGCAACTGCTCGATTGGCAGCGGGAATGCGAAATGGTATCGGCAGTGCGCGGGCGCGGTTTGTTCATCGCCTTCGATCTACCCGACGCCAAAACGCGCGATGATGTTTGGCGAAAGCTGTTTGATTCCGGTCTGTTGGTTTTGAAATCAGGCGAGCGTTCCATTCGTTTTCGTCCTGCGCTCGACATCACGAACAAAGTGGTGGACGAAGCGATGGATTTGCTGCGGAAGTATTGCCGCCGTAAATGATGGTAGCGCAAGCGTCCAGCTTGCGTTTTGTTGCTTCGGAAGCTGGAGCTTTGCGCTAATCTTAATGCAATCTGCTTTACAGAAACTTGGTTTGGCTGACGACAACGCCGGCGTCTTTGATGGCGAATGGCGCGGAGGTGGCGCGAAGATTGATAAAGTCTCGCCGGTCAACGGGCAAAGACTCGCCAGCGTGCGTACTGCCTCGGCCAATGATTACGACACGGCAATTTCGCGCGCACACGAGGCGTTTTTGAAATGGCGCACCACACCTGGCCCAGTTCGCGGCGACACCGTTCGCCGTCTCGGCAACGCCTTACGCGATTCCAAACACGACCTCGGGCAGCTCGTTACCCTCGAGACGGGAAAAATTATCGCCGAAGGCGAAGGCGAAGTGCAGGAGATGATCGACATTTGCGATTTCGCAGTTGGTCAATCACGAATGCTTTATGGCCTGACGATTCAATCGGAACGGCCCAGTCACCGTTTGATGGAGCAATGGCATCCGCTCGGTGTTGTCGCGGTAATCAGCGCTTTCAATTTTCCAGTCGCGGTCTGGTCCTGGAACGCAGCCCTGGCCGCGGTCTGCGGCGACGCCACAGTTTGGAAGGCTTCGGAAAAAACGCCTCTTACTGCAATTGCCGTGACGAAAATTGCCGAGCGCGTTTGTCGCGAGACCGGCGCGGATCCGGCGATTTTTACTTTGCTCATGGGCGACCGCAAAACCGTTGGTCAAAAATTGTCGGCTGATCGTCGCATTCCATTGATCTCGGCCACCGGCTCCGTGCAAATGGGCTTGAACGTTGCGCAAACGGTCCATGGCCGCCTCGGCAAAACAATCATGGAGCTGGGCGGAAACAACGCGCTCATCGTCGCGCCTAGCGCCGATCTCGAAATGGCAACCCAATCCATCTTTTTCGGCGCCGTCGGCACGGCGGGTCAGCGCTGCACCTCGACCAGACGCGTGATCCTGCACGAATCAATTGCCGATAAAGTCCGCAGCAAGCTTTTGACCGCATACAAAAGTTTGCGGATTGGAAATCCACTCGACCGCGAGACTTTGATGGGCCCCTTAATAGATAAGGGCGCAGTGGAAATGGTGCAGCAGTCGATCGCGCGATTGAAGGATGAGGGCGGCGAAATTCTTTACGGAGGCGAGCGCCTTGACGGCGCCCAATATTCTGGTGACTGCTACATGACGCCATGCCTGGCGAATGCGAAGCCCGATTTCAAGATTGTCTGTCACGAAACTTTTGGCCCGCTGCTTTATTTGCTGACCTATCGGGAATTCGACGAAGCGATCGCGATTCAAAATGGTGTACCGCAAGGTCTAACCTCCGCGATTTTCACGAACGATGTGCGCGAAGCCGAGAAGTTCCTGAGTGCAGTCGGCAGCGATTGTGGCATCGCAAACGTGAACACGGGCACGAGCGGCGCGGAAATCGGTGGCGCGTTTGGTGGCGAGAAGGAAACCGGCGGCGGCCGGGAAAGCGGAAGCGATTCGTGGAAGATGTACATGCGCCGGCAGACCAACACGATCAATTTTTCCCACGAACTTCCATTGGCACAGGGAATTGAATTCGGCAGTCCCGACGAGGGAAGCGCGACGGCTTAAGGCTGCGGCCATCACCACTCCGTCACCCGGCTACTTGCACTTGCACTTTAACTTACTCTGACCTGAGTAGTGTAAGTTAAAGTTAACGTCTAAGTGTAAGTATTGGTTGTTAGCTACCGCGCCGTTGTTAACTCAAAGAGTCCACCAAGCTTGTCAGCGGTCTCGATGCTCATAATGAACTTCTGCAATTTCTTGCATTGATCCCTGCCGATCACATCGCCACCCAACGCGGTGAACTTGACCGCAATTTCATCCTCGGTCATGGGGTCGCGTGGATCGCCCTTAGGAACATCAACACGCGTGGAATGTGATTTGCCGTCGTTGCTGGTAATGGTCACCCGACTTGGCTGAAACTTGGGAAAGAGCGCTTCGAACTCTTCGTTCGCGACGACTTTCACCTTGTCCATGATTGGAATCAGCGACTTATCGAGTACGCGTTCTTCTTTGAACTGCAATGGTGTTACCATGCCATCGACCAGACCGACAGCCATACAGTAAGGCAGGGAATGATCGGCCGTTTCCTTGGAGTCCGGCCGATACTTGTGGGGATCACCCAGAATATCGGCAGCGCGCGCGATTACTTCCACTTTGATTTCCTTAACATCGTTAGCTTGAATCTTGTTTTCCTTCACCGTCTTCATCATCGCGGTGAGAGGTGCGTGACTGAGCGCTTCAATCGGGAAACTTTTCATCCCGCAATCGAGAATGCGATAATGAGACTCTTTCGAGTTCGGCAGGTCTTTAACCAATGCCTCCCCGTCGAATGTGGCGGGTTGTCCCTTGTATTGCACATGTTTGAACACAGCAAAAAGACCTTCCTTGCCATCAATGATGTGCTCGGGACCGGAGAATCCATCGCGGGCCAGGAGTGCACTCTCAGCACCCATTCGTCCTGCCCACGGATCAACTGTGTTCTTCATGTTGGTCAACTTGCCTGCCGTCACCGCCCCTGGACAAAATGCGCGCGACGCGCTGATGCCGATAGCGGAGACCATTTGGTCTGGCGTCAGATTCAACACCCGGCCGGCGGCAACTGGCGACGCGAATGCGCTCAATGTAGCATGATGCCATCCGTACTCGCGCACGCCTGGCCGTCCGATTTCGCACAACCGCATTTCGACTTCGTAAGCGATGATCGTAGAAAGAATTAGATCCTGGCCACTCAGACCTTCGCTTTCGCACAACGCCAGCGGCGCAGCGATGAGATCGCTGGGGTGACATGGATCGGCTTTCCAATAGATGTCGTTGTAATCCATCGCGCGAATCATGTGGCCATTTAAAAACGCAGCATCGACCGGATTGGTCTTGAAGCCCGAGACAAACGCGGTCGCATTGCCTTTGCCACCACTCATCGCCCGATAGTGCTTCAGCAAAATCTTCGCGTCATCCTGCTGACTGCCACCCAGAGCGCAGCCGATGGAATCGAACCAAAATAATTTCGCCGCTTGAATTGCCGCTGGCGAAAGGTCTTTGTACTTAAGTGCGCAAGCCCACTCAGCGATAACCTGCGACAGAAGACGCTTGGATGGATGTTCTGCCATGATTCTTCAGAAAAGGTGGCCGCAACCCCAGGCCGAGGGATCGAAAAGAATCGCCGTTCGTCCTGACGCACTCGCAATCATTTTCAAATTGCGAGACCTGCTCAGGCGTCATCCATGAGACGCCAAGGGGCGACTCAGGCGCGACTATTTCCGTACAACGTCCTAATCAGCGACCGTTGTCGTTTGTCTGCCGCCTATACATTTCACGCTCTAGTTCGCCGCTCCTCACATCCATATTAAGCGTTCCGGCGATCGGAGTGCCATTCGCGTCGGCTTCTACCCAGCGGGCTGCGAGATGGCTTCCAGTCCCAGATACCAAGACGTAATGTTTTACGCCTTTTGCACCCGATGACTTGAGGTTGAAGTCGACCCGTGCCGTCTCTCCCGCCATTTTGATAGTGACATTGGATTTGACTGCACCGTTTTCAACCACACTGATTTTGTATGTCCCCGCCGGTAGTCCGCTAGACGCGTAACTGCCTTTGATATTAGTCTGGGTCGTAACCGGTGCACTCGTTTTATCCTGTCGTTCGATACGAACTTCAGCGCCTTGCAGCGGCCGGCCATCGGCCCCCACAACTCCTCCCTGAATGCCGGCCGCTTTTGCCGGACTTGGGCAGAACGCGAATGCGGCTGCGATGAGAAAGCTACTGATAACGGTTCGGTATAGCATAGTAACCAAAGCTAATCAGAGCCCGTAGGCCATGCAAATTCTATTTGTTCGTCGATGGCGAACCGCTTCGCATTGAGGAACGGCAGGAAAAGGCGGATGTAATTCTCTTCGGCGCTGAATTTACCCAAGTCTACGCTTGCCACGCTGGGCGCGGTGTTGCGCCCGATGAACACGCGATTCGTTTGGAGACGAAAGAAGTAAAGTCCCGCGGTTAGCCCTACCCGGCGCGCGCCCTAGAACCAGTCAAAAGAAACGTTACTGGTCGGTTGTGAGGCTGTTGAGCGCGCCGTCACCTTCAGCAGTGTTGCCGTTGGGGGTAGCCTCCGTCCGGTGGCGGGTCAACCGCTCGCGCCGTTGACAAAAGCGCAAACAAGCCGAGCGCAAGGAGCACGGCAGGAAAGCTGCGTCGCAAAGGTGAAGAGCTGATTAAATTTCGGGTGGGTAGAGTTGCTGTATTGATAGGAGTCCGACGATGTATAGGGAGTTCTTTCTATCCTCCCGGTGCGCTATTCCTTGGAACTGCCGCTCTGAAAAAAGAGAGGGACTACCGGGAGGAACAACCCCTCGCTCGATTCAGATTTATTCGGCCCGAAGGATGTGCGCCAATGTTCACCGATGCCCAGCTTTATTTTCTGAAAACGCGGATTATGTCCCTCTGCTGTTAGCGCCTTTTGGCACTATCGCGTCTCTCTAGCAAAAGAAATGCTGTCAACAAGTCGTCGGCCTTAATGATGAATCGTTTTCCATCGCGGTGTGCATCGACGCAAAAAAGAAATCCGTGCTTGGTAGTATGTTCGGCGATGCCGTAAGACCAGCCCCCTCGTGTAACCGATCCGCGATGATTTCCCAGTACTTCACAGGTTCCCTTGCCCCAAGCGCCGCGCTTAACGCGCGCGCGATGTGTCAGCTTTGCCTGCTCGGCGTACCCCCAGGTCGGCGGAGAAGCCTTGAAGTGACAGACGGAACTCAGTCGCCCGGTAATGCAAGCGTATTCTTATGATTATACTTAATATTGTTAACAATGCGAGAAAGTTGCGACCTGGTTGGCGTGATTTTGGCTGCGAGCGCGTTCGTGAGGTTCGCAGTAATTCGCAGTAGAATCTTGCACGGGGCCGCCTTTGCAGCCGCTCTGTTGCTATCCACCGGACTCCTCACCCAGAAGGCGGCGGCTGCAACCACATTGACGTTGACGTGGCAGGCCAGCGCATCGAGCCCAAATATCGATGGCTATCGAGTCTATTATGGAACTAGTTCAGGAATTTACACTCAGCACGTCGATGTCCTGGGGACAGGAACAACGGCCACAGTCGCGAATGCCCCTAGCGGCAGCACGTACTATTACGCGGTAGTCGCGTTTGAGGCAGGCGTTGAAAGCACGCTTTCGAACGAGGTTAAGAGTTCTTTGCCGTCAGCGACGCCTACCCCAACCCCGACTCCAAGTCCTTCTCCTACTCCGACACCGACGCCTACCCGGACACCGACGCCTACCCCGACGCCAACGCCTACGCCAGCCCCAGCGCCAGTATTGAACGGATTAACTTACAAGGGGGGGACGGCGTTTGTTAATGGAACGACTTTAACCAAAGGAAAAAGCTTAACGGTAACGGCGCAGGCAAACAGGAACACGAAAAGCGTGGTATTCAAAAGAGGCGCCAACGTCGTAAAGACAGATTCCGCGACGCCTTTTGATTTCACGTGGGCACCGAGCGCGATCGGAATCCACACGTTTGTCGCAACTCCATGGAGTTCAACGGGAGCAACGGGAAGCAGGGGTGCTTCTATCAAAGTAAGTTACAAGGTAGTGGCAGCGTCATCCCCGACCCCAACGCCCATGTCGACTCCAGCTACGGCGACATCATTACTAACATCGGAATCGCGCACTCCAACTCCAACGCCTGCGCCAACACCAACACCGATTCCAATCGTAACGCCGCCACCTAGTCCGACGCCAACGCCAACTCCGACCCCCACTGCCACCGCCACTCGCACGCCAACCCTAACCCCTGCGTCAACACCGGACGCGACAGCTACGCCGACGCCGACGCCAAAGAAGAAATATCCGAGGGGCCGTCATCGGCGCCCTTCGCCTACGCCTACGCCAATTCCCTAATTACCTCGCCAACAGCCGACGCGGCGGGAACAGCGCTCGGGCTGAGAGACGGACTTCAGTCTTCGTTCGCTGCTATTTGCGGAGTTGGTGCGCTTAGCTCGAATTGCTCGCTGACTTTCTGTACGGTCGCTATTAGGGCTTCAATCTGCTTTTGCTGTTGTGCAGCCGTCGCTCGTTGAGCCGCAATCTGGCTCTGCTGCTGCGCGACGGTCGTCTTCAGTTCGGCGATTGTGCTTTGCTGTTCTACGACGTTTCGGTGCTCTTTCAGGAACTCATTGAGCAACATCGCGTTCACTGCTTCGTAGCGCACGGTATAAACCTTGCCTTCTACGTCTCGCACCACTAGGTCGGGGTTCACCTTCTCAACCTCCTCAGCCACGAGGCCGAATTGCGGAGTGCGCTCGGCATCGATTTCCTTCTTGTAACAGAACGTGATCGGCTTGAGCGCCAGTATGGCTTCGCTCGCTTTATCCATCGGCTTAATCTTGTCCTTGAAACGGGCAGAGGAAGGAATGATGCCGAGTTGACCACTGGCACTTACATGAACTGCCGGCCCTGTTACGGCTACCCCGCTGATACCGGCGATAAATGTGGCCTTCTGGTTTCCTTGCTCGCCAATGCGAATCGTTTTAGCCTCCGCCGCTACACCTTGATTGCCGATGTCGATATTGCTGGAGCCTGTCGTGAGGTTTTGGCCGGCTAGATTGCCCAACCCGATGTTGAACGAGCCAGTGTTATTGAAAAGAGCATGCCGACCGTCCGCTGTGTTGTTTATACCATTTCTATTGTGAAGGAGCGCTTGAAAGCCGCTAGCGGTGTTACCAACGCCAGTTGTATTATCCTCAAGCGCTTGAAAACCGCTGGCGGTATTGTAGTTGCCGGTTTTGTTGCTGAAGAGAGCATCAACACCGCCAGCCGTGTTGTAGCTGCCGGTGGTGTTTAGTGCGAGCGCCGCTTCACCGATGGCCGTATTACTGAAACCGTTATTATCAAAAAGCGCTTCCAGACCGACGGCTGTGTTGTTGCTGCCGCTTGTATTGTGGCCGAGTGCGAAATAGCCGTTGGCGGTGTTAAAGGTGCCGGTTGAGTTGTCGTGAAGCGCACTGGCGCCAACGGCTGTGTTGTCAACGCCGATTGTATTGCTAAAGAGCGCTTCGACCCCAGTGGCCGTGTTGTTGCTGCCGCTCGTGTTGTACGTGAGGGCACTCGCACCGGTGGCCGTGTTGTAGTTGCCGTTTGTGTTGCTAAAAAGCGCATTCTCTCCGGTGGCCGTGTTGTTGCTGCCGGTCGTATTGAAAGTGAGGGCACTCACACCAGTGGCCGTGTTGTAGTTGCCCTTTGTGTTGCTAAAAAGCGCATCAATGCCGATGGCGGTGTTGTAGAAGCCAGTTTGGTTGCTGTAGAGCGCTTCAAGACCGGTGGCAGTGTTGCCTCCACCGCTTGTGTTGCTAAAAAGCGCATTAACCCCGGTGGACGTGTTGTCGCTGCCGGTTTTGTTGCTGTAGAGAGCTTGGACGCCAATGGCCGTATTCGCGCTGCCCGCGGTATTATTAAATAGCGCGCTGTTACCATTGGCGGTATTGCCGGAGCCGGTTGTGAGGCTGAAGAGTGCATTATCGCCCTCAGCGGTATTGAAGTTGGGGTAGCCGCCGTCCGGCGCAGGAGTAACCGCTACACTAGACTGCGTAAGCGTCAGAGACAGGAACGTCAGCAAAACCATGAGAAAATCCGGCAGAGGTAACATTCCAATGGTGGATGAAGTCGAACGATGCATAGGGAGCTTCTTTCTTCTCCCGGTAGTTACTTGTTTAACTGCTAGTCTGGACAAAGCTCAGAGCGTTCCCGGGAGCAAAAAACGTCCCGGCCCAATCCAGATTTTGCTGGCAGCGACATTTTCGCGCAAAATGGCGCTAAAATGTCAAGCTTTAATCGGTGGCGACTATAATGACAGCACCTAGAATCACAGCAGCGTCGCTTCCAACTCCAAAACCGCGCTCAGCAGTTCGTCAGAGCGGACGATGTGGCGCTGCCCGTTCTTGTGCGCGTCAACTATCCAGCGCCAGCCGTGCCGCGTGACTGCGCGGCAATAGCCCCACGACCAGCCTTGAGCAGAGAGCTTTAACGAACGATGGAAACTCGAAACGACTAAGCGCTTGAATGGCCGTTTAGGCTTGCCATCCAGCCTCAATTTTCTTACGAATAGCGTGCCTCTCCTTTGAACGGCACTCCTGCCCAGCAGACGGTACGCGGCAGCGCGAGGGAAACGCGCCACAGGGACGCCGTAGAAGAAAGCGTGAAATGATTTCCTCTTTTTTCCTGGTGTTGCTGATCATCAACGGCTTGGTCGCTTACAGCATCGGCAAACAGAAGGGAGTTGCGCTAGATGCGCGCGCAACCGCACCGCCAGTCGCCATTCACACTTCGTTTGCCCACTTCGCGCCAGCCACCCGCGCTGCGGAAACTCCAACCGCAAGTCCAACTAATACGCCGGAGCCAACCAAGACACCGGAGGAAACGCCGACACCGAAGGAAACGCCGAAGCCAACACCCACGCCATCGTAGAGGTCGACCACACCCACTGTAAATGGCGGCGGAAAAATCTCGATTTGCGACGTATCAGAGAGCAAACCATCGGCACAAGAGGTAACAACATGAAACCGAGCCAGGCCCGCGCTGTCGTACTTAGGACGGGATTGATTTTTCTGCCGATAGTTCTCACCGGCTTGCCGATCGCGTCTGCACAACAGCCGAACAAGCTGGCACCTGCCGGTTCTCTAAGCATTTCTGCAAAAAATGTTGGATCGGCGACATCGACTTCCTACCACTGGGCAGCGTCTTGGGGCAGCTACGACCAAGATTATTTTACTCAACAGGATGTGGAGTTAGAAGCTCACAACCTTAGCAGTTTGCCTGCTAAGATTGTTGTCGATTTTTATTTCGTCGGCCAACCGGAGCATCAGGCCGAACCGCGCAAACTTTTCTCGAGGCGAACGTTCGACGTTGATGTGCCGCCAGGCTACCAAAAGCGCGTCTCATTGCGATCAGATGTCCTGAAGTCGAACGAGACGCGATATGTCACACTCGGGAACAGTACAATTCTGGCTACCAGATAACCGGATGGTTCTTGCAGGCAAGCGTTCCAAACGCGGCGACCCCATTTGCAAGCGTCTCGTCTAACCCGGCGGTGAAAGTCTTTGGGCACGACTTTGGGTGGCGGTGCCTCTGCTATCGCCTCTGGCAACGCCTCGTCCGCTACTGTGTTCGGGGTCTTGCCTTAGCGCATTAGCACCGTTAGCCCGTTTCACCCTAGCGCGAGCGGGGGGATATTATGATTGGGCACCCCGATTGCGTCTGGGTTTTGCCGGTCAAAGGAGCGGTGAGCGGTTTGTTCGGGTCAGGTCACGCACGCTATCAAAACAGCTTTTTCGGCTTGCTCCCGCTGGGGACTCATCGCTAAAACCGTTGCTACGAAATAATTGGGGGAGGCCATCTGAACATGAAGACACAAATCCCAAACATCAACGGGGTTCGATCCGTTTGGCGGCGAATCAAAGAGGACATAAAGGACGCCATAATTCGTGATCTGAAGCCGATAAAAGACGTCAAAGGTGGGGGTGTTACGGGACGAATCCAAACCCACCACCGGCGGGAGGGTATCACGGGCACCACAGGCGGCCCACTAATAAGGTAATCTTACGACAATTCGCCGCGCGGGCGCTCATGCTTCGACTCCGATTTTTTTAGGCAACGCCCGGAATCGTGGGTCGGCACGCAAGTCCCCTTTCCAAGCGTGATGTCGTTTTCGACATAACGCTATTTGCCGTTGCGCCATTCCGGGCGAATTCGGCCTGTAAAAGCTTTTGGCACCACTTTGGGCGGAGGCGCGTTTGAGATTTTTGGGTCTGGCGCTTCCGTTGTCTGGCCGAGCAGGCGGCGCTGCTTTTCTGCCGCTACTTCTGGCGAATCGTACATCGAAAAATGAATGGGAAAATCGAGCAAATTTTCAATTCCTTGGCCGCCTGTGTCATAGAACACGTTGAGTGCGAGTTTCTTTTCGTCGGCCTGTTCGCCAATCTGTTCGACACGTTCTACGCTCACGCGCGAGTACTCGTCCGGCCAACTCCGCTCCAAAATCCATTGGGCATGGTTAGGGTTGGTCTTGGCCGCGTTCCGCACGATATCGACGAGCTGGATTTTGCCCGCGCTCTCGCCTCGCGCGTGTCCTGCGCCGCAAAGGCCCTAGAAACGCGTTTGGGTGTGAAATCGAATCACCGGCTCGGCGAATGCCGGTCAACGTACTTCTATTTCGTGCTTCTTCGCGATTTCCTGAAAGTATGAAACTGCTCGCAGATAACCTTCGCCAAATTCCAATTCGGTTTAGCGAAGAAGCGTTTTTTCGTCGACGTCTCAACTCCGGCTCGCAATCAACGGAGCGCTAAGCGCGGAAATCGACGACGATTAAGTTGCTCATATGTCGCCGCGCAAAGTAACGCGATTAGCATAAGAGAAAAGGTCTCGCCTGAATCCGGCGTTGTTACTGCGGCCCACGGGTAGGCAGGGTTGCGCCCGTAGAAGGCGATGCTGTCGATGGTGGTTAACCCGTCGATCGTTACTGTGCCTTCGCCGCTCAGCCGGCTTCCAAAAGGCACCTTGTAGAGATTGGCACCGTTGCCGTTTGGTGCGAACCCTTCCACCAAGATGTACTTCAGCCAGTAGCCGCTGGCGCTGCCGAAGTCCCATGAGACCGTTGCCGTGAGCGGATTAACAGGTTGGTTGATCAAGTCGGTAAAGAAGTTCTGTCCGCCGTCCAAGATGCCGTACTTGCTGACCCAACCCTTCATAAAGACGTGACCGGGATCAAAGAAGCCGAACGCCGCCGAGTCGTAGAAGCCGTGAGCGGCTATCCCGATCGGCGGGCCGGAACTAAATGGAGTCCCGCCCGGCGTCAGGTCGATCAGGTTGGCGTTCGCGCTCGCTGCGATGCATAATGTTAGTAGGTGTAGGGTTTTCATCTTTTCTTCGGGGTGTGTGCTCTATTTTTTCGGATGCCTGCCACGTCGGCGAATCGTGAGGTTTGTCTGACTCAGCTTAGCGATTATCGGCGACTTGAGTCGGTTCTGGTTTGTTCAGTTCGACCGCAGCGCTGACCTTCTATCCTCCCGGTGCATTACTCGTTGGACTGTCACCCTGAAAAAGGAGAAGGACTACCGGGAGGAACAAATCCCGCTCGCTCGATTCAGGTTATTCGGCCCGAAGGATGTGCGCCAATGTTCCCCGATGTCCAGCTTTTTTTTCTGAAAACGCGGATTATGTTCCTTTTGCTGGTAGCGTCTTTTGGCGCTATCACGTCTCTCGCCAGTGAAAGAAATGCTGTCGACAGATCATCCGCCTTGACGAGAGACTTACAACCGGCCCCAGTAAAAGCGCGCGTGATGACTAGCGAGCGCACGCGCGCGATGTGTCTGTTTTGTCCGCTCGGTCTTTGCTCCGAGTATGATTTTTTTTGTACGATTTTGCTTTACGATAGAATCGTTGCTTACCCATTATGGCGCGGCGATTTTAGCGTACCCTCGGTAGGCGCTTAGGGATTGGGTTAGGAGTGCGTGCTTTCGCGCAAAAGAACAACTCGACAATCCTATGAAAATAAACATCCCCCGTTTGAACACGACCCTCAGATTCGCTTGCAACATCAGACCTAACTTTTTGTGGTGCGTGCTAGGCGTTCTAGTAGCGCTCGCGCCTATCACCGTCCGCGCTCAAGAGGATCTTTTCGCTTCTATTAATGGGCCAGACAGCGCGCGGCTCGGTCACATCTTCGAATATAATCTCACTGGGACGCAGGTAAATACCCTTGGTACGTTTTCAAACCCCCGAGGGTTAGCGTTTGACAGCGCCGGCGATCTGTTTGTAGCCACTAACTTCTTCAGTGGGGATACCAGTCAACCAGCGGTTAAGGAAATTACTTCCCGTGGCAATCGGATTACTCTCGGTCGTCTCCCCAACACCTTTTTTGCTTCAGGCTTGGCGATCGGCAGCTCTGGCAATGTTTTCGTGATGGGCGAAGCTGCGAATTTTACAAGTACAATCTTCGAGTTCACGCCCGGTGGAACCCGAAGCGTCTTCGGCACTCTTCCTGGACAGGGTTTTGGTCTGGCCTTTGACAGTGCAGGTAACCTCTTCGCGGCGGACAGCTCTGACCAAATGATCGTCAAATTTACGCCGGGCGGGACTTCAAGTATATTCGCCGGTCCCACTGCCTTTACTTCAAACTCGGGACCTACCGGTTTGGCCTTCGACAGTGCAGGCAACCTCTTTGTCTCCACTGAGTCGAATGGATTAGAGCCGGACGCAATTCTTGAATTTACGCCGGGCGGAATCGAGAGCACATTCGCAACCGGCCTTACTAACCCTCGCGGAATTGCGTTCGACAGCTCAGATAATCTTTATGTGGCTGAGATTGGTATTCCTGCTCCGGGAGATATCTTAAAGTTTACCCCCGATGGGACGGAGAGCACGTTCGCCTCTGGGATTGGTACAACAGATAATCACGGCCCTCAATATTTGGCGATTGGACCGGCAATCAACACGCCGGATAGCGCTTCGACACTGCTGCTCCTAACGATGGGCCTATTCGGCCTCGTTACATGGCAGCGATGCGGGTCGCGCAAGGGGTGGTTGGACTGACAGGCGGAACCTCAGTCGTCATTCCCTGCTATTCGCGGAGCAGGCGCGCTTAGCTCGACTCGCTCGCTTACTTTCCGCACCGTGGCGGTTAGTGCTTCAATCTGCCTCTGTTGTTGTGCAGCGGTCGCTTGTTGAGCCGCAATCTGCTTCTGCTGTTGCGCGACGATTGTCTTGAGTTGGGCGATCGTGCTGTGTTGTTCTGCAACTTTGGTCTGCTGTTCTGCTACATTGCGGTGCTCTTTCAGGAACTCGTTCAGCAGCATCGCGTTCACTGCCTCATAGCGAACGGTCATGACTTTTCCGTTCTCATCCCGAAGCACTAAATCAGGATTCACTTTCTCGACTTCCTCAGCTACTAAACCGAACTGGGGGATACCATCCGGATCCAAGTCTTCCTTGTAACGAAAGGTAACCGGCTTCAACGCGAGGATCGATTCGCTTGTCCTATCCATCGGCTTGATGTCCTGCTTATAGCGGGCAGACGATTGGATGGTTCCAAGCTGGCCGCTGGAGCTAATAATTACTCCGACGCCACTGGCCACCGTCTTACCCCAGATTCCGGCAACAAGGGTTCCCGTTGTAGTTGAAGGCTTACCGATGCGAATCACCCCTGCGTCCCCGGCTGCACCAGGACTACCAATGTCAATG
>QHPP01000232.1 GCA_003219125.1 Verrucomicrobiota bacterium | reverse complement strand
CTCAACCTTCACTTCAGAGAGGAAAGTCGTTATTTTCGTGGGCATGGCAGGGAGGGACGTTAAATTGTTAAAGGAATTACATTGTTGAAACGGAACCCGATCACTGATTTCTGACAATCTAACATTGTAACCGTTATAAATGTGCAGCGAAACAACACGCCAGGAGGGACTCGAACCCCCAACCGACGGTTTTGGAGACCGCTACTCTACCAATTGAGCTACTGGCGTAAATTTCACTCTTCCGCGTCCTCTTACCCTTCCTCTTCGTCCGATCGGCTATCAAGCCGAGCAGAGTCAGCGGGAGAGGTATATTAATCCAGAATTTCGGCCACGCGACCGGCGCCAACGGTTTTGCCGCCTTCGCGAATGGCAAAGCGAATCGTCTTTTCCATCGCGATCGGGGTAATCAACTCGACTTCAATGGCGACGTTATCGCCCGGCATGACCATTTCGACGCCATCTGGCAACTTGACCGTTCCGGTCACATCAGTGGTACGGAAATAAAATTGCGGCCGGTAATTGGTAAAAAACGGGGTGTGACGGCCGCCTTCCTCTTTGCTCAAGACATACACTTCTGCCTTGAACTTCTTGTGCGGCTTGATCGTGCCCGGCTTGGCGATGACCTGACCGCGCTCAATCTCTTCCTTCTTCGTGCCGCGCAAAAGCACGCCGACGTTATCGCCGGCGCGCGCTTCGTCGAGAAGTTTGCGGAACATTTCGATATCGGTCGCGGTGGTTTTGGCAGTGGGACGAATGCCGACGATCTCGACTTCTTCCATTTTCTTGAGGACGCCACGCTCAACACGGCCGGTCGCAACCGTGCCGCGGCCTTCAATGTTGAATACGTCCTCCACCGGCATCAGAAATGGCTGATCGATCGGGCGGTCCGGTACCGGAATGTAATCGTCAATCGCGGAGACGAGGGCGAGGACTTGTTTCTCCTGGTCGGCGTCGCCATCAAGAGCTTTGAGTGCGCTGCCTTTCACAATCGGAATTTTGTCGCCCGGAAATTCATACTGGGTGAGCAAATCGCGCACTTCCATTTCCACCAGATCGAGCAATTCGGGATCGTCCACCATGTCCACTTTGTTCAAGAAGACGACGATCGAGGGCACGCCGACCTGGCGCGCCAGCAAAATGTGTTCCCGCGTTTGCGGCATCGGACCGTCTGCGGCCGAAACCACCAGGATGGCACCGTCCATTTGGGCGGCACCGGTGATCATGTTCTTCACGTAGTCGGCGTGACCGGGGCAATCGACGTGCGCATAGTGTCGCTTTTCGCTCTGATATTCCACGTGCGCAGTGTTAATCGTGATACCGCGCTCTTTCTCTTCCGGTGCGTTATCGATGTCAGCGTACTTGCGCACCTCGGCCATGCCTTTTTTGGCGAGAACGGTAGTGATCGCTGCGGTCAAAGTTGTTTTGCCGTGGTCTACGTGTCCGATGGTGCCGACATTCACGTGCGGCTTATCGCGTTTGAATGCTTCCTTAGCCATTTTCGAATTCTCCTGTTTAAACTAAACTACGTCATGCTTTTGTGCTGGCAGGCTCACTGGAGCCCATGACCGGGATTGAACCGGTGACCTCGTCCTTACCAAGGACGTGCTCTACCAACTGAGCTACATGGGCAAACCGGTTTCGCTCGCGCCAGAGAAGCAAAAGTCCCAGAGCCGCCGTTTGAACGACCTTGGGACCGCTTCGTCCAGCAAAAAGCGTTCGCAAGCTATCAGCCGGGCCTGCCCTGTCAAAGCAAATTCTTAGCGGATCCGTCCACTCGACGCCGCCTCGTCTTCACCGCCTCCACGGCGCCGGGTGACAACGAAAATTATCCCGCCTAAAACCAGCAATACGACTAGTGCGATTCCGATGTTTAGTGGCGTAAGCAACCCACGCTCCGGTGTCGCTGCCGGAGTCGCCGCGGGGGGCGGCGCGTTTTTGGCGGCAAGAGCTGATTGGGCGTACTGCAAGCGTTGTTGCGTATCGTAATCGTTGGGATTGATCCTGAGGGTTTGCTGATAATCCGCGATTCCCTTCTCGTAATTTTGCAGATAGGTGACGTAGGTGTAACCCCGCTTCGCGTAAACGTCGGGATCGGGTTTGATCTCTAGACTCTTGTCGTAATCGGCGATGGCTTCGTTGTATTTCTTCTGGCTGCGATAGACGAACCCGCGGCGCTCGTAAGCCTGCGCGTCATTGGGGTCCTTCTGCAAGACCGCGGTAAAATCTGCAGCCGCTTTGTCCCAGTCGCCCAGCCCGATCTCGGCAAATCCCCGCAATCGTACCGCCGTGATGTTGTCAGGTTTCAGCTCGGCCGCCTTGCCTAAATCCGCCAGCGCCTCCGTGTATTGCTTTTGCATGACGAAAGTCTGGCCCCGCTCCAGGTATCCCATCTCATCCTTGGGCGCGATCTCAATCGCCTTGGCGAAATCTGTCATCGCTTCGTCATATTTCTGCAACGCACGATAAGCCGTCCCCCGATTCAAGTAGGCCTTGGCACTTTTCGGACTCGCCTCGATCGCCGCGTTAAACTCTTTGATCGCGTCGTCGTATTTGTGCTGCTGCGCGAGCTCCACGCCTTTGTTGACGTGGCTGCTGGCATCGGAAGATCCAGCGGGAGGCTTCGCTTCGGCGCCCAGGATTGTCAGTGAAAAAATGATTGCTGCGGTCGATAGAAATTTTGAAATGGTCATGGCTTCTCCTTCGGCAATTATCCTTTTGCGCGATCAAACGCAAGTAAGCCAGCAAAATCCAAGTCCGTGAAATTTTTGTCCGCCATCACCTCACCGGGGGCGCGCTCGGGGGGACGCAGCATTTTCGAGGGTATCTGGCACTTTTCGCTACCGTCATCATTTGGTCGCTGCCATCACTTTTCCAGTTTTATCTGCTGCGATACTATGACGTTTGGGCGCAAAATTTCTATCGCTACAGTGTCGCCTGCATCGCGATCGCACCCTTTGTCGCCTTTCGCATCCGGCGCGCCGGACCACGACTCGACCTTCGCGCGTTCGCCCTCTGCCTGATCCCAGCAGTCCCGAACGTCGTCCATCAAATCACGCAGACAATCGCCCTTTTTTACATCGGACCCGGCGTTTACGCCATCTTCACCCGTTCCTCGGTAATCATGACCGCAATGGCAATTTCAAGTCGGCACTTTGCTGGGATTAGTCGGCGCCGTTGGGGTCTTTTGGTTTCAACCCGGGACTACCGCCGGGCACGTCGCTATTCGCGGATTGTTGATTGCCTTCATCGCTACCATTTGTTGGGCACTTTACGGTGTCCTGGTAAAACGTCCGTCCGCTCGGCTCGGTTCCATTCGTAGTTTTGGTCTCATTAGTTTCATTACCTCGGCCCTGCTTTTTCCACTAACCTGTGCTTTCGGGAATGTCGCGACCCCGGTGGAGGTGAGCGGGTTCGTAAATCTCATTCTCGTGATCTCGGCTGTGACCTGCATCACAATGGCGCACGTTCTTTATTACGTTGCTATCCAGGAAATTGGTGTCGCCCTTGCCCAAACGCTGCAGCTGCTCTGCCCGCTCGGCGCCCTGGTTCTGTCCACCTGGATCTTCGGCGAACATTTAACTACCGCACAACTTTGGAGCGCGGTGATCCTGTTGTTCGGCGCATTCCTCGCCATGCGTGTGAAACCGGTGGCGACGTCGGAGACGGCGGAGAATATTTAAAATCGTTGTAGCTGCCGCCAGCGACGGCGGCAGCTACAACACCTTAACCTCGTTTCAATGCTTGCGCCTTTCGCACCAGCTGAAGAAATCCGGCACGATACCCGTTGGCATCCTTACCTTTCCCTTCCTCCGCCCACTCCAGCACGGCACCCGGCGTTCCACTTCCTTTAAACTCCGAATTGCGCAATAACATTCCAAATTCCGCCACCGCCGCGGCAAATTTAAAATCGGCAGAGGCGTTCGCGAACTGCTTCCCGTCGTCCACTACCGCGCGCTCGATCAACTCGCTCTTATCGCCGTCCGGCTTCTTGTAGCGCAGTTTTACCGTCAGCATCTCGCTAGAAGTCGATCTTTGGTCCCCCTGGGTCGCATTCGTCGAATAGGTCCCATACTTTAGTGGATCCACCGATGGTAGATTCGCCGCGGGATTCGCATTCGCGCCTACCGGCACTACCTCAAACAATGCCGTCACCGTGTGCCCGGCGCCGATCTCGCCCGCATCGATCTTGTCGTTGTTAAAATCCTCTTTCCGCAACAGCCGCTTTTCGTAACCGATCAACCGATACGACGCCACGCGCGCCGGATTAAACTCGACTTGGATCTTCGCGTCCTTCGCGATCGTCACGAGCGTCCCGTTCATTTGCTGCACCAGGACTCTCCGCGCTTCATCCAGCGAATCGAGATACGCGTAATTACCGTTTCCTTTGTCGGCCAGCTTCTGCATCGTCGAATCCTTCAAATTGTCGTCGCCTACACCGAGCACGCTCAGAAACACGCCACTCTTGGCTTTCTCCTCTATCAACCGAATCAGTTCGCCCTGGCTGGTCACGCCGACATTGAAGTCGCCGTCGGTCGCCAGAATCACGCGATTGACTCCACCTTTGATGAAATTGTCCTCCGCAACCTTGTAGGCGAGCTGAATTCCTTCCGCGCCGTTGGTCGATCCGCCCGCCTGTAAACTTTCCAGTGCCGAAAGAATTTGTTCCTTGTGCTCGCCGGTGGTTGAAGGCAGGGCCAGTCCCGACGCGCCGGCGTAAACCACGATGGCCACCCGATCTTTCTCTGATAATTTCTCTACCAGCAACCGCATCGCCTGTTTCACCAGTGGCAATCGCTCCGCTGGCGTCATCGAGCCCGAGACATCGAGCAGGAAAACGAGATTGCTTGTCCCGCGTTTATCCTGTGCGATCTCGCGCCCCTTCAATCCAACCCTCACCAGCCGGTGCGCTTGTTCCCAGGGACAACTCGCGACATCGACATTGATCGAAAAGGGCTCGTCCGCCGTTGGCTTCGGATAATCGTAGGTGAAATAGTTGATCATCTCCTCGACCCGCACTGCGTCTTTCGGCGGCAGCGTGCCGTTGTTGATGAACCGCCGTACAATCGAGTAAGACGCGGTATCGACATCAATCGAGAAGGTCGAGAGGGGAT
>QHPP01000231.1 GCA_003219125.1 Verrucomicrobiota bacterium | reverse complement strand
GAGATCGCTGTTACGGGTGACGCGGAAAGCGTGCACGCCATCGAGGATGAGGCCGGGAAAAAGTTCGGCGATGTAATGTTTGATGAGCGACGCGAGGTAGATGTAATCCCAGGGCTCATCATCGCCTTTGACACGCGGCATCAAAATTAACCGCGGGACCACCCGCGGGACCTGCACAATAGCGAGAAGCGATTCGCCACCCTGATGTGCTCGTGCGCGCACCAGCAAATTGTGGCTCTTGTTCAAAAGTTGCGGGAAGGGATGACTGGCGTCGACCGCCAGGGGCGTCAGCATTGGGAAAACTTCTTCCTGAAAATAGCGTTTGGCCCAGGCAGCGCGTTTTCCGGTTAGCTGGGCGACGTCATGAAGGCGAATGCCGTTCTTGGCCAGAGCCGGCATCAGTTCCTTGCTCCAGAAATCGTATTGGGTGGCGACCAGTTCGTGCACCAGTCGCTGAATGGCATTAAATGTCTCCGTCGGCGACATCCCATCGGGCCCAATGTCACTGGTCTCGCTTTGGATTTGTTGTTTGATGCCGGCGACGCGAATTTCGAAAAACTCATCGAGATTGTTGCTGAAAATAGTCATGAACTTGACCCGCTCGATCAGCGGCTGGGTCGGATCCTGTGCTTCCTCCAGGACGCGCCGGTTAAATTCCAGCCAACTCAGCTCGCGATTAATGAAATTGGCCGGGTCAGAAAAATCGCGTTCCGGCTGGAGCGCATCCGGCAGGAGCGCCAGCTCGTCCGTCGTCACTGCGGCAGCAGAAGTTTGCATTTGATTTCAGCGTCTTCCCCCAAGATTTACCTTTCCAGCGCTGAACATTTGCGCAAGCGGCGCGAGTTACGCTCGGGCGGCGACCTGCTGATGCCGGATGTCTTCGGCCGCAACGGCATAAACGGCGTCCTCGGCAATGTTGGTAGCATGATCGCCCACCCGTTCGAGATGGCGTGCGACAAACATCAAATTGATGTATCCGCGCAATTGTTCCGGATCACGTGCCATCCGATCGATCAATTGCCGGCTCACTTGGGCGTTCATTTTATCAAGGGCGTCGTCCTGAGGGATGATGGCGCGCGCCGCTTGCGCATCTTCGCGCACGTAAGCATCCACACTGTCACGGAACATCGCGATGGCATGGTCTTGCATCGGAGTAAGCAACAAAATTTCCGGTAATGCCGGATGCTTATTTAGCTTGAGCGCTTTGCGGGCGATGTTAGTGGCCTGGTCGGCGATGCGCTCGAGATTCGAACTCAATTTCATGGCCGAGACGACCCGGCGAAGATCGGACGCGACCGGTTGAAAACGTAACAGCAACTCGATTCCATCCTTGTCGATTTGTTTTTCCAGCTGATCGATCTCCTCGTCGTCGGCGATGGCGAGGGCGGCAAGCTTGTCGTCACGGTCCATTAAACCTTTTAGTGCGCGGTTGAGGCTGCGCTCAGTTTGACTCGCCATCATCATGACGTTGTTGCGCAGATTTTCGAGCGCGTGCTCGAAGGTTCCAAGTGTATGTTTGCTTTCGCTCAACATAGCCATTAACCGAATCGCCCGGTAATATAATCCTCCGTTTGCCGTTCTGATGGATTGCTGAAGATTTTCGAGGTCGCGCCAAACTCAATGAGTCGACCGAGATAAAAGAAGGCCGTGTAATTAGAGCAGCGGCCCGCCTGTTGCATGTTGTGCGTCACAATCACGATCGTGAAGTTCTCGCGCAACTGATAAATTAGTTCCTCCACTTTGGCGGTTGCGATCGGATCGAGTGCGCTGCAGGGTTCGTCCATTAGGATGACTTCCGGTTCGACCGCAAGCGCGCGCGCGATGCAAAGCCGCTGCTGTTGCCCGCCCGATAGTCCATAGGCGCTTGAATCGAGCCGATCTTTCACTTCGTCCCACAGGGCCGAGGCACGCAGGCTTTTTTCCACCGCTTCGTTAATCTGCGATTTCTTGTTTACCCCAAGTACGCGCAAACCGTAGGCGACGTTCTCGTAAATCGATTTCGGGAACGGATTCGATTTCTGGAAAACCATCCCCACCCGCCGGCGCAGATCGACCACGTCGACCTCTGGCGCATGAATATCGCGTCCCTCCATTCGAATGCTGCCTGCCGAGATTCGCGCACCGTCGATCAGGTCATTCATGCGATTGAAACAGCGCAGGAGCGTCGTTTTCCCGCAGCCGGACGGCCCGATGAAGGCAGTGACGGCTCGCGGCGGGATTTCCAGATTCACATCGAAAAGAACCTGATGCGTGCCATAACAAAAATCGACATCATTGACGTTGATCATAACCGGCTGGCGAAGCTCGGGCTCGGGCGGTTTTTGCAATTCCAGCGGCGGGGCCGGATGTGTTATTTTCTCGTTTTCCATTACTACCATGACAGATGTCTCCTGGTTCTTTCACGCAGTACGATGGAGGCGAGGGCAATAGCAAAGACAAGCAGCAGGAGAATGCAAGCTGCGCCGTATTGCATCCGCTCGGTGTACTCGTTTTGCGGAATCTTCGAGCTGACTACATAAATGTGATAAGGCAGTGCCATGACCCCTTGGAAAACGAAATCGGTCCAACGCTGGACTTGCCAGGGCATTTCATCACGCAAGGCGTAGGCGGCAGTGAACATGATCGGCGCGGTCTCGCCGGCAACGCGGCCGATGCCGAGAATGGATGAAGTCAAAATTCCCGGGACCGCGTAGGGCAGGACATTCTTGCGAATGGTTTGCCATTTGGTGGCACCAAGGGCGAGCGAGCCTTCGCGCAACCCGTTGGGCACAGCCCGCAACGACTCTTCACTCGCGGTAATGATGGCAGGTAGGATCATCAGGCCGAGGGTCAACCAGCCAGCCAGGAGCGACACGTTCCAATGCAGAAAAATCACGAACAAACCGAACCCGAACAATCCAAAAACAATCGAGGGCACGCCGGCCAGGTTGAGAATGGCGATCCGGATGAGGCGAATGAAACGCGTGTTCTGGCTATACTCGTTGAGGTAAATCGCGCTGCAAATTCCGACCGCGAGCGCGAAAATCATCGAACCGACGACAAGCAGGGCGGTACCGACAATGCAGGGCCAGACCCCTCCGGCGGAGTAGGCCACACTGGTCGCCTCCACTTCCACTGGATGCTCCGTTTTCCAAGCGCGGAATTCTCGATCGCTCAGGGTGTATTTTTTTCCTTCGTAATCGAAAACGAAAAGGGTCTGCGGCCCTTGCGTGAAGAAGGGGACGTTGATGAACGGCGCGCGCGTGGTGAAAAGAGTGCGGCTGCCTTTGATTCCGATATCGAGAAAGATGTAGGTCGCCGCCGCAAGGATGGCGTAGGTAGCGAAGCGAAACAGCCAAAATGCGGTTGTCTGGGCGATGCGGTTGCGGGTCCGGATCTTCATACGCCGCGGACTGCCCCCTCCCCAACGCACTCCTGCACCCTCACTGCCGCTTGCGCGAGCGTCTCTCCCAGCGGGAGAGAATAACAGGCGTCATATCGCGTGTACCTATTTCCCATCGGCGCTCGCGCAATTTCCTTCTCCCTTGGGGAGAAGGCTAGGATGAGGGCCGTTTCCGTAAGAGCTAAAAAATCGATGTTTCTCATCTCTTATCCGATCGACATGCGATAACGCTGCACCAATTTTTGCGCGCCGTAATTTATCGCCAGGGTGATAGCGAACAGGACAAGGCCAACCATGAAAAGTGCGCGGTAATGAATGCTGCCCCGCACCACTTCCCCCATCTCCTGGGCAATGATGCCAGTCATGGTGTGGACCGGTTGGAAAAATGCGCCCAATCCTTGCGTGAAGTCGGGAATGGCAATCCGGTTCCCGGCGCAAAGCAGCACTACCATCGTCTCGCCGATGACACGGCCGAGCCCGAGCAAAATAGCCGACACGATCCCGGAAAGGGAAGCCGGCACGATCACGCGTCCGATTGTTTGGAGACGATTGGCGCCCAGCGCGTAGGAAGCCTCCTTGAAGCTGCGAGGGACATTGCGCAGGGCGTCCTCGGCCAGGGTGAAAATTGTCGGTACTGCCATCAGCGCGAGGAGCGAACCAGCAGTGAACACATTCAGGCGTTCCGAAATCGGAAAGAAACCGACCCAGTGGAAAAAGCGCGATTGCGAAAGTTGCCGAATGGTTTCGCCGACGACGGCAATGCCGAAAAACCCGAGCACGACCGATGGAATTGCAGCGATGAATTCGACGTACGGTTTGATTAACTGTTTCTCGGCCGGGAACGCGATCTCGCTTACGTAAATAGCCGAGGCGACGCCGAAGGGCACCGCGATGGCAAGCGCGACGATCGAAACCATAATCGAGCCAACCAGCAATGGAATAATCCCGTACCAATCCTGCCAAAAGCTGGCCGTGATCCAATCGCGTCCGAAGAGAAAGCTGGTAACCGCGCGATAGGCCGGCACCGGAGCATCGCGATCCCACTTCTCCAGCTTTTTCGTGGTGCCGGGCAAAATTGCGAGATAGTTCTCGACTCGTTTTGACCAATTATCGAACGTCCGCTTCGTTTTCGCGTTTTCGAATGTAGGTGGGGTCTTGAGTAGCCCGCGGATTTTGTCGGCCATGGTCGAGGAGATTGCGGCGAAGATTGTTGTATTCGCGCGCAAGGCCGAGATGGTTGCCGCTTCATCAACTGCGGCAGCGCTGGCGCGCTCCTCATTTCCACTACTGCGATCAACGTCGCCTGCTTGGAGCGCGAGCGCATCACGCAAAGCGACCGCTTTTTCTCCGGCATCGGAAACAAGGCCGTTCAAATCCACAGCCGAATCGCTGAAGGCAGTAGAAAATTGATCGAATCGCGCCAGGGCCTCGGCGGATTCCGTGGCCTGCGCGCGTTTCCGGGTCAGGTTCAATCCGCGGGAAAGGGCAGCGTGGGCGTTGGCCGCGTCACGCATGATGTCGATGTATTCGAGACCGGCGCGGCGATACAGCCGGATGTTGCGCAAATT
>QHPP01000253.1 GCA_003219125.1 Verrucomicrobiota bacterium | reverse complement strand
TCTTGCGCGAGCTTTAATTGCCTCGACTTCGCGATCGCGCGGCACCGCGTTTGTCACCAGCGAATTTAGCAGCTGCTGCGCGACGTGCATCACACCGTCGACCGCGCGGTCAAAAGCCTCCTCATTCGCTTTGGAAGGCCTGGTGAAGCCGCTTAGTTTCCGGACAAATTGAAGAGAAGAAGCCCAGATTTCTTCCTCCGTGGCGGGTGGGCTATAGTTGTGAAGGGTTTTGATATTTCGACACATGCGGGACTCTCGACAATCAACTCGCAACCATCAACTGATTTGAGCTAGCGCTCCACATTCGCGGCCATGCGTTCCTCTTGTTCCTTGAGTTCGGGAGTGAGCGCTTCGCCGAAGTCCGCCGCTTCATTCACTTGCCGAATTTCGATTTCGGCCTGTTCTTGCATCGGATTGGGACAGGGCTTCACCCATTCGATCGCCTCATCTTTAGACTTCACCTAAATCATCCAAAAGCCGGCGATCAGTTGATTCGTTTCCGGAAAAGGTCCTGCGGTGATAGTTCGTTTTCCTTCCGACAGCTTGACGCGCGCGCCCTTCGCGCCCGGATAAAGTCCTTCGGCGGTGAGCAACACGCCCACTTTCGCAATTTCTTCGTTGTACTTCCCCATTGCCGCGAGCAGCTTCTCGCCTGGAAGCGCGCCCGCCTCCGTGTTCTTGTCGGCTTTCAGTGGAATCATGAATTTCATTTGCATATCTTTCCTTTTTGTTTTCGGAGATTTCTTCCGTTAACTGGTTCTAGCCACCCGCGATTGCGCCCATGATGAAGAAAGGCTCTGTGCCGTTTGCAATCGCGTCGGGCAGGGGAGCATCAAGTGGTTCGTGCGAGATGTCTTCGCCGCACGCAAAAAACCGGACGAGGGGGCGGCGCTTTTTCGTTTCGTGGTCGCGGATGGTACCGCGCAAAGCCGGATATTGTAATTCGAGCGCGTCGAGCACCCCACGGACCGTCACCGAACCGTTAAGCTCGACCTGTACTTCGTTGCCAACGCGCGCGAGCGTGCGCAAATGATGGGGGAGGACGACGCGAATCATGACAGGCGCGTTACATCCCAACCCAAACTCCAAACAAAATCCAAATCCCAGTGACCAACGTTGGAAAGCACGGCGCTGCTAGCCGGCTTTGGGATTTCATCTTTGAGATTTCCCTGGGATTTGGAGCTTGGGATTTGCGATTTACTCATTTGAGTGTCTGCACTTCTACCGACAGGACAGCCGGCAGATCCCGTACGATTGGCTCCCAGCTATCGCCGCCGTTCGCTGATGCATAAACCTGTCCGCCAGTGGTGCCGAAATAAACTCCGCACCGGTCGAGGGAATCGACCGACATGGCGTCGCGCAACACGTTTACGTAGCAATCGCGCTGCGGCAGACCTTTGGTGAGTTCTTCCCATTCGTTACCGCCGGTACGGCTGCGATAGACGCGCAATTTGCCGTCGGGCGGGAAATGTTCGGAGTCACTCTTGATCGGAACGACGTATATCGTTTCGGGTTCGTGCGCGTGGACGTCGACCGGAAATCCAAAATCGCTCGGCAGATTGCCGCTGACTTCGCGCCACGAATCACCGGCATCGTCGCTCCGCATCACGTCCCAGTGTTTTTGCATGAACAACGTTTTCGGTCGCGACGGATGCATCGCAATGCGATGGACGCAGTGGCCCACCTCCGCCATCGGATCGGGAATGTATTGTGAGTGCAAACCGCGATTGATCGGTTTCCACGTTTTGCCGCCGTCATCGGTCCGAAAGGCGCCTGCGGCTGAGATCGCAACAGACATTCGCTTCTCGTTAGCGGGATCGAGAAGAATGGTATGCAAACACATTCCGCCGGCGCCCGGTTGCCATTTCGGTCCGGTATCGTGTTTGCGCAGCCCGGACAACTCCTGCCAGGTCCCGCCGCCGTCTCTCGACTCGAACAGCGCGGCATCTTCCACGCCGGCGAAAACGTGATTGGGATCACGTAACGACGGCTCAAGGTGCCAAACGCGCTTGAACTCCCATGGATGCTGTGTGCCATCGTACCATTGATGCGTGCCCGGCACGCCGGCGTAAACGAATTTGTTGCTCTCACCCGTCGGCATTCCCTGCGGGTTTGTAGCCGGGCCACCGCCCGGGGTGTTCCAGCTTTTGCCGCCGTCATCGGAACGCTGGATGATTTGTCCGAACCAGGCGCTGGTTTGTGACGCGTAAATCCGATCCGGATCAGCCGGCGATCCTTTCATGTGATAAATTTCCCAGCCGGCAAAGTGTGGCCCGTCCACCTTCCAGTTTTTGCGCTTCCCGTCCGATGTCAGAATGAAGGCGCCCTTCCGTGTACCAACGAGTAATCGTACTCCGCTCATGCTCTAAACCTCTAACCGCGGATTACGCGGATGAAAGCGGATTTATTAATTCGCAAATCAGGACTCTCTCAACAACCCCGATGCGCAGATTCGACCGCGTACGGATTGTGCGATTTCCTTGACTCACTCGGCGTGCAGAAAGCGATAGATCATTCGATGCGCACACTCCTTTGATCCTGTCCGCCCTGATGCCAGACGGCCCCTTTGGCCGGCCCTTGGTCCGAGGATTCAAAGGTAACCTGCGCATCGGCGATCTTCATAAAGAAGTCGTGCTCGCTTTCGGCAAACAATTCGAACCTCTGCCCGTCCAGTAATTGTCCGACCAGGTGGTTGCCTTCGCGCGTCACGGTCATAATATCGGTCGGCGAAAACTGGTAGCGACCAATGTAACGATCCAGAATTTCGGGTAGAAGGGAGATTTCTTTGTGAGGCTTTGGAATGTGTAGGTCGACCGGAATGTGTTCGTCGAGCAAATGCAAGCCGATGTCATCGGCGCCGATAGCGGTCTGGGCGTTGGCCAGCGCCGCCACGCCTACGCGCGCTTTGGGATCGAAGCCGATGAAGCTTCTATAGCCACCTACGCTGCCATTCTTCCAGACTACTTCCTGCTCGCCATCAACGTACACATTCCAGGCTAGCGCAATCTGCGTTGATGGTTGCATTCCTCCCGGACGGCGGACATTTAGCATCGATTTCATCGCAGGCACGAGGGGAGATTGTTTAAAGCCGAGCAACGCTCCTAAGAACTTCAGCAGGTCGTTAGCTGTGGATGAAAACGCTCCGGCGCTTTGCAGCGCACCGAAATGCCATTCGTTTGGGATCGGTGCAAGCTCGTTGTTGTAACCCACCGCCATTCGACTTTTCATCTCGGAATTAAGTCCGATGCGGGTATCCTTCATCCCGAGCGGTCGCGTGATGCGGGATTCGACCAGCTCCGAGTAAGTCGCACTCGTCCGTTTCTCGAGGACATGGCCAAGCAACCCGTAGCCCAGATTTGAGTATTCGTATTTCGTCCCGATATCACGAGTGAGGACAAAAGATGAAAGACATTCGTACATCAGTTCCACAGTGTAGCCTCGGTATTTATCGTTGGGGTCTTTGGAAACAAGATTGGCCGGCCGCAGTGGCAAGCCGGACGTGTGCGTTGCCAGGTCGGCCAAAGTGATCTCCTTGCCGGCACGCTCTGGCATCTTCACCTTCTTAGCGTCCAAATATTTCGCGGCCGGATCGTCAACGCTCACTTCACCGTGCTGCGCCATGTCAGCCAAGAGCAATGCGGTAAATACTTTGGTGATCGAGCCGACGTCGAACACGGTGTCGCCATTAACCGGTCGTTTGTCGCTTAACCCTATCGTTCCATACGAGATGGTGTGAGATCCCTTGGCATCGATTACACCAATCACCATGCCGGTCGCCTGCTTCTGCAAATCGATACGCGTCGCCAGCATCTTTCGGATAGCTTCATCGTCGCGACTTCGCGGAGTCTCCGACGCTGCCGCCCACATCGCGCTAGCCAACAACAAGATGAAGAAGACGAATCGGTACATCGGCCTAGATATATATGGCGGAGGAGTGTCCTACTTTGCGATGCAGACGTCCTTTGGCTCGGTGAAAAAACGGAGGGCTTCTTCGCCGCCTTCGCGGCCGTCCTTCCGTGTTCCAGCCAATACTCGTATTCGGCTCATTGTGTAGATCTCCAACTGCAGATTTCGCGGATCAAGCCCTAAATCAAACATCAACTTCGTCGGGAATTCAGTGCCTGAATTCCGTCGATGCGAAGTAAGAGTGGCGCCTTATGGTTTCGTCATGAAGAATTCAAACTTTCGTATCGTTCCTCTTGCGACCGAGATCGCAGTGACAGCACGACGTGTGGCCGCGAATGGCGCGCCGGACCATATCGTGATTGCCGCTGACTCGCCGAATGGTTTTCCGTGTCGCCACTGTCTGCGTTTCGCCCAGTCCGGTGAGCGCATGATTCTCTTTCCTTACGCCGCCATTCCAGCCGGTCACCCATATTCCGAAAGCGGACCGATCTTCGTGCATGCTGAACCATGCGAGCGGTATGGTGCCACGGATGAATATCCGGCAGACTTTCGCAAGGGACGCGTCATGCGAGCTTATAATTCAAATTACGATATGATCGATGCCGAAGTCGGGAATGGGAGCGCACCGGAAGCAATCATTGAAAAGCTCTTGCAGAAACCCGAGACTGCTTTCGTGGATGCGCGCAGCGTAACTCACGGTTGTTACACCTTTCGCATTCAACGTCTATGAAAATGCCCGAGCTTCTCCCGCCGCCGGATACAATGTATCGCGCCTTGCTCAATCGCGATTCGAGTTTTGAAGGAATCTTTTACGCCGGGGTGCGAACGACCGGAATTTTCTGCCGGCCGACCTGCACCGCTAAAAAACCGGAGCGCGTGAACGTAGATTTTTTTGCGACACCGAGTGAAGCGTTGCATAGCGGTTATCGACCCTGTCTGCGCTGTCATCCGATGGATCCTGATCAACCGCCGCCAAAACTAATTGCGCGCTTGCGCGCGGAAGTTGATCGGGCGCCCGGTGGTCGCTTGACCGATAAAGAACTCGCCGCCATGTCGATCGATCCATCAACCGCGCGCCGACAGTTCAAACGTCATTATGGAATGACTTTCCAGGCCTATCATCGCGCCCGCCGAATCGGCATCGCCTTGCGCGAAGTGCGCAAAGGTGAGCGCGTGGCTGAAGTGCGAAATGGAAGCGGTTTCGAATCAGAAAGCGGATTTCGCGATGCCTTCACCCGGATTTTCGGCGAACCGCCGACGGCTGCCAAAGTGCACGGCGGTCTGTTTGCCGAGCGCATCGAAACGCCTCTCGGCGCGATGCTAGCGATTGCAGACGATGAAGGACTTCGCTTGCTCGAGTTTGTTGATCGACGCGCGATGGAACGCGAGTTGTCGATCTTGCGAAACCGACTGCGGACGAATGTGGTTCCCGGTGAACACAAACATCTCGATGCGGTTCGCTCGCAACTCGCCGATTATTTTTCGGGAAAAAATCTCGAATTCAATGTTCCGCTGGCGCCGGTTGGTTCGCCATTCCAGCTTCGTGCTTGGAAATTGTTGTGTTCAATTCCAACCGGCGAAACGCGCTCCTATTCCTGGATGGCGAAGAAACTTGGCGATGTCGAGATGCGTCGCGCGGTCGGCCGCGCCAATGGCGAGAACATGATCTGCATCATTATTCCCTGTCATCGCGTCATTCGCGCCGATGGTTCGCTCTGTGGTTACGGCGGCGGCCTGTGGCGTAAGAAATGGCTGCTCGATCACGAACGGCGTTTCACGAACAAGTGATTGGTTTGAAGAATGGCTCCGGCCGATCGCCGAAACGTCAGGGACCGCTGCTCCTGAGAAGTAGCGCGCCTCTGGTAATCTCTTTCGCCCTCGTAACCCCGCGAAAACGCCTACTTACAATCGATGCTAAAACTATCATGGAACACGGTCAGTGTTCCATCGGCATTGAAAGTAATGTGTGCGACTTCGTGAACCAGGAAGTTGTTGCCTTGTCCCGTTCCAATAATCCTGAAGTTGTTAACGAATGTTTGTTGTGCCTGTCCGTTTTGGAAAGAAACCTTAAAGCTGGTGTCTTTTGTCACGCCCGTCGCCTGATATTTATCGCCGGTGGTCTCGCCGGTGCCTGCGATACCCTGGGGCTGAAAATGAGCGGTTCCACTGACGTTGTTGCCGTTGATTGTAAACGTAATCAACGTGTGCAAGGGGCCGCTTAGGTCCACAAGCTCACCGGCTCCGCCCGCAGCGCAGGGGACGAAAACTGTCAGAGTAATATCCGACATATCGTTGATCTGTTTCGCCGCATTAGCCTGGACGGTAAAAAGCGCCAGCGCCGCAAACAGGAACATCATTATAGTGGTATTTTTCTTCATGGGTTTTCTTTCGTGAACCGAAGGGAAAGCCATTTTAGCGGATAACGGGTGTTAAACTCGCGCCAGAACGCTTGCCGTTCGGATTACGGCACGGTGTCAGGTGCGGCCTCGCAAGGTCAAGAGAATTTTTCGCACGTGTGGAGATGAGCGTAAGGTAGGAAGTTGAATATGAAACAGCCGATTCTTCCTACCATCCTTCTCGCCATTCTGGGCGCGATAGTTTCCACCTCTGCCGCGCAAAATAATTTGCCCGACGATGTGCGCGCGATGGCCAAGAAAGTGATGATGCCGGTCGTGCTTAAGATGCCAGGAACGGACAAGGTGAAGGCCGTTCAGAATTTGAAGTACACGAAAAGCGATGACCCGAATATTCTGATGGACGTTTATGTTCCGCCTGATCTATCCGAAAACGAGAAGCGTCCCGTGGTAATTTTTCTTCATGGCGGAGGCAAGACCGACTACACACCTAAAGATTGGGGCGTCTATACATCATGGGGACGCCTGATCGCCGCGTCGGGGTTTGTCGGCGTAACCTTTACCCATCGGCTGGAGTATCCAACCGCATCCCTGGAAAAGGCGGCTGTGGACGTCCTCGATGCCGTTAAATATGTGCGCGCGAATGCGGACAAATATCACGTCGATAAAGATCGCGTTTGCTTGATCGCTTATTCCGCGGGCGGCCCGCTCTTAACTCTGGCGATGCGCGGCGACATGCCATTCGTGCGTTGTCTGGTCGGCTTCTACGCCTTTATGGACATCCAGCAATCGGACTACCAAAAGACAGAGAAGCCGGAGACGGTGAAATCTTTTTCTCCGATTACCTATCTGCAAACCAATGCTAACAAAATCCCTCCGATGTTCATCGCCCGTGCCGGCCACGATGAAGTTCCAACAATGCTTGATTCGATCGATCGCTTCGTGGCCGAAGGATTGTCCAAAAACATCGCCCTGACCCTCGTCAATCATCCGCAGGGTGTTCACGGTTTCGACAACCAAAACGACGACGAGAGGTCCAGGGAGATTATCCGAACCGCGATTGAGTTTATCAGGCTGCATTTAGGAAACGAAAATCCCAGGTAGCAACCTGTTGAGTTTTCTGTAGCGGGCGGTTCTATGACCGGGCCGGTTGCCTGTCTTTCCTGGGGAAGCGTGTTCCTGCAAATCAGGACAGCGCTCGAGCGAGAATCATTTCGCAATGCAGATGTTCTTGGGCTCGGTGAAGAATCGCAACGCTTCTTCGCCGCCCTCCCGACCGACCCCGCTTTGTTTCATGCCGCCGAAGGGAACGCGCAGATCGCGCACCAGCCAGCAATTTACCCAGACTGTGCCGGTGTGAATTTTCTCCGCGACACGGTGAGCCCGACTTAGGTTTTGCGTCCACACGCTTGAGGCCAGGCCGTACTCCGTATCGTTAGCATAACCGATCACTTCGTCTTCGTTGTCGAACGGCGTGATCGTCACAACCGGGCCGAAGATTTCTTCGCGGTTGGTGCGACATGAGACCGGCAAACCGGTGATAACCGTCGGTTTAAAAAAGTAACCCTCGCGACAACGATCATTGATCGATTCCGGCACTTTGCCACCGAGCGCGATTTTGCCTCCCTCTTGCTGCGCAAGATCAACGTAGAACTTTACCTTATCGAGCTGCATCTTGCTTACGATCGCGCCTTGCTCTGTTTTTTCGTCGAGCGGGTCGCCACCTTTTAGTTTCGATGCCTTATCAAGAAAGCGATTGACGAAATCCCCGTAGGCCGATCGTTCAACGAAGACACGCGAACCGCAAAGACAAACCTGGCCCTGATTTGCGAAGGACGAGCGCACGCTGCCGGCGATGGCGGCGTCGAGATCGGCGTCGGCGAAGATGATGTTTGGGTTTTTCCCACCGAGCTCGAGTGAAACTTTCTTGAACAATGGCGCACATGCTTCGGCTATCTTGCGTCCTGTCACCGTCCCGCCCGTGAACGAGATGGTGCCAATTTTGGGGTGGGCGGTAATTGGGGCGCCGACGTTTGGGCCGGTGCCGTGCACGACGTTAAGCACGCCGTTCGACAGACCAGCTTCATGGCAAAGTTCACAAAGCAAAAACGCCGTCATCGGGGTTAGCTCGCTCGGTTTCGCGATGGCGGTATTGCCGACCGCGATCGCAGGCGCGATTTTCCAGCTCAACAAATAGAGCGGCAGATTCCATGGCGAAATTAATCCCGCGATGCCCCGCGGCTGACGCAATGTGTAGTTAAAGGCGATGTTATCGGTGACGTGTGCTTCCGATTCGGTGTGGAGAATTGCGGTCGCGAAAAAACGAAAATTGCTGGCAGCCCGCGGAATGTCGAGCGTGCGCGCGAGCGAGAGCGGCTTACCGGTGTCGATTGACTCGGCGCGAGCGAGTTTCTCAAGGTCGCGCTCGATCAAATCGGCGATGCGCAAAAGAATACCCGACCGGTCCGCCGCGGACGTCTGCGACCACCCTGCAAACGCTTTCTCCGCCGCGGCGACGGCGAGCTCAACATCGCGCGTATTGCTGTCTGCGACCTGCGAATATACTTTTCCCGTTGCTGGCTCGATATTGTCCAGATATTTGCCGCCGACAGGGTCAACGAATTTGCCGTCGATGAAGTTTTGAATTTTCTCAGCCGTCTTTGTCATATCGAACGAAGTCGAGTCATCTTATATACTAATATACTAGTTAGAGATTCCTCGACTTCGCTCGGAATGACAAGGCGCGGGTGGGCGGCGATAAGCCGGTCGGGAGCAAGCGACCCAGTCACTGATCACGAATCGCTGATGTAGAACCAATGCCGTCCGGCACCTAAGCTCAAGTCCCGGAGTCGCAGGTCGGGTGGCATTTGCTGCCAAAGCGTCACGTTTTTTCGCTTTAAAGGACTCGGTTTACAAAACGGAAATGGCACGGTCAAACTCGCGTTGTCACTGTTGGCGACCCTGGGACTAAACCTGCCACTGCCCCGGCCTCGATGCTGTCCAAATCTCCGATCACGTAAGCATTAGTCGTGTAGTGGCTCGACTTGGCACAGGACCCGCTATATGGCCGACCCTGATTCCCTGTCCTTATCTATGTTAAATCATTCTTACCAAGTCCCCTCCAATAAAATTCTCACCCGGACGGCCCGAACATGGGCCATCCTGATATCCGGCATTTTGATAGCTTTGGCAGCTGCTCCTCGATTGGCTGCCGACACGGCCCCGACCTTTACCAGCGCCACCAGCGTGATTTTTCCGCAAGGGATTCAGGATACCTTTACTATTACCACATCCGGGGTTCCGGTCGCGAAAATCACATCGAGTGGGAAGCTCCCTGGCGGAGTTAAGTTTGTCGACAATGGCGATGGTACCGCGACTCTCTCCGGCAGACCCGGAGGCGGCCTGGGGCTCGTGGGAGATTATCCCCTGACATTCACAGCCTCCAACGGAGTCCCCCCGGCAGGGACACAAAATTTCACTCTCACTATCACACGACCGCCTCGCATCACGAGCGTGAACAACGCTACTTTTGTCGTGGGAACAGCCAAAACCTTTACAATTACGACTAGGAATTCGGTGCCGAAAGCGACCTTGAGTTTCACCGGCACCTTGCCGGGAGGAGTGGCTTTTACCCCACTGTCGAACGGGACGGCGACGTTGAGCGGCACACCGGTGGCCGGTTCGGAAGGGGTTTACTTCCTTACAATCACAGCCGCGAACGGCACTCTACCCGATGCGACGCAACTTTTTACGCTCAAGGTCCAGGATGCGCCGCCCGTCCCGCAGGCGCCGGCCATTATCAGCTCTGCCAGCACGACTTTTACCGCCGACACAGAAGGCATCTTCACCGTCCATACGACTGGGGTTCCCACAGCGACGCTCAGCTTAACAGGGACACAGCCAAGCTGGCTCTCCTTCATTGATAATACCGATGGCACCGCAACGTTGGTGGGTACACCTGACCCGGGGAGCAACCCCAGCTACGCATTTACGATCACAGCGACAAACGGTGTTTCGCCTGACGCCATGCAGTCCTTTACCTTGTTTGTCGTCAATCCTCCCCCGGCTATTACCAGCGTGAATAATGCAACGTTTGTCATCGGCACATTTGCCACGTTCACGGTAAAAACGAGTCCGCCTGTTCCGAGTGCGACCGTGAGCTTTGCCGGCACCTTGCCCGCGGGGATTACTTTTGTTCCTAATAGCGATGGGACAGCCACTGTCAGCGGAACTGCAATGGCCGGTTCCGAGGGTGACTATCCGATCGATATCAGCGCCTCCAATGGCACTCTGCCCGATGCAATGCAGACGTTCACCATTACGGTGCAAGATGCGCCGCCCGTGTCGGAAGCGCCCGCCATTACCAGCGCCGCAACGGGTTCGTTCATGGTCGGAACGGCAGGCACCTTTACTATCACCGCCACTGGCACACCGACGCCGTCATTCACCTTGACTGGAGCGCAGCCGAGTTGGCTGTCTTTCGTCGATAACACCGATGGCACTGCTACCCTAAGTGGCACACCCGACGCCGATAGCGATCTTAGCTACAGTTTTAACATCACCGCGCGCAATGGAGTTTCCCCGAATGCGACGCAGGACTTCACTCTGAGTATTCAACAAACGCCAGCCAACGCCACCTTGGTGAACATTTCCACCCGGCTCCTGGTTCAGACCGGTGCGAAGGTCGGCATTGGCGGCTTTATCATTGCCGGAACTGACGCGAAGAAGGTGCTGATTCGCGGAATGGGCCCGACCCTGACCGGCTTCGGTGTGCCAAACGCTTTGCAAGATCCGGTTCTGGAATTGCACGATGGCAGCGGTGCCGTCGTCGTTAGTAATGACGATTGGAAGATTCCGCAGGAAACGGCGATTGGAGCCACTGGTTTGGCTCCGGGAGACGATCATGAGTCAGCGATCCTGCTGATCTTGCAACCGGGTTCCTACACGGTGATCGAATCGGGCAAGAATGGTACAACCGGAGTTGGATTAATCGAGCTTTACGATCTGGATGCTGCCGCGAATGCTCATCTAACTAATATTTCCACACGTGGTTTTGTGCAAACCGGTGCCAATGTCATGATCGGCGGCTTCATAGTCAGCGGAGCAAACGGCTCTCTTAATCTTATCGTGCGTGCTCTCGGCCCGTCGCTTGCTCAATTCGGCGTCCCGACTCCATTGGCGGATCCGAACCTGAGATTGTACGACAGTAACGGAACGTTAATAAGATTGAACGACAATTGGAAGGATACAGAACAGACTGCCATCGAAAATACCGGGTTTCAGCCGCCGAATAATCTCGACTCAGCGATTCTTGTCACGCTTCCAACCGGTAACTATACGGCGATTGTGAACGGCAAGAATGGCGGGACCGGAATAGGTCTGGTCGAGGTTTATCGTTTGCCGTAATAGCGATCGCTGCAACCGCAAGGTCGACATCGCGCGCATCGCCGTTCGCAATTTGCGATATGGCTTAGGCGTCGCTGGCTCGGTTTTGGCGAGATACTGGCCGCCGATGGGACCCAAGGAACAGTCAATGCTGACTTTTTATTATCTTGTGCGAAAGACAACTTAAGCGTCAGACCGTGTTGCGCAGGCGAAACTCGCACCGTAGGAATACCCCTGTGCGCGGGAAGCGCAGCCTAATGCCTCGTCGAGGTTTCTCCCGAGTAACGGCTTTCGTCGGCCTTACCCTGGTCTATTTTTTGGCGGGCAAGCTGGGATTGAAGCTGGCGTTCCTGCATGCGAGCGCGTCTCCAGTTTGGCCCCCGGCGGGGGTAGCACTGGGTGCGTTGTTACTGCTCGGTTACAGAACCTGGCCAGCGATTTTCGTCGGTGCCTTCTTGGTAAATGTGACCACAGCAGGTAACTTTGGAACCTCACTGGCCATAGGGACCGGGAATACGATGGAAGCGCTGTGCGGGGCATGGCTGGTGAACCGCTTTGCCGCCGGGCTCGATGTCTTTGAGCGTTCAAAGAATGTTTTCAAGTTCGCTTTCGTCGCAGTCGCGAGCGCGGTCGTAAGTCCCACCATCGGGCTGACGAGTCTGGCAGTAGCGGGTTTCGCAGACTGGGCCAGATACGGCGCAATTTGGATGACGTGGTGGCTGGGAGACGCAGCTGGCGATCTCATCTTCGCGCCCCTTGTAATTCTCTGGGGGATAAGGCCGCGATGGCGCTGGAGCGGCAAGAAGGATTTAGAAGTAGGATTACTTCTCCTCTTGCTGATGCTGCTGGGCGAAGCAGTCTTCGGAGGTTGGTTTCCCATTAGCGCGAAGAATTATCCTATCGCGTTTATCTGCGGACCCGTTGTGATCTGGCTGGCATTTCGCATGTCGCAGCGAGAAACCGCGACCGGCATATTTATCCTGTCGGCCATCGCGATCTGGGGGACTTTGCACAACTTCGGACCGTTTGTGATGGAAACAGAGAATCAATCGCTCCTCATTTTGCAGACGGCCACAGCAGTGTTAGCAATCACGGCGCTGGCGCTAGCCGCGGCGATGACGGAGCGCCGCCGCGCGGAGGAAGCTTTGACAAAAGAAAAATCCTTAGTGGAATCAGCAAATCGGACCAAAGAGAATTTTCTCGCGATGCTTTCGCACGAGCTGCGCACACCGTTGACGCCGGTCGTAGCGGGTCTGGAGACGTTGTCCAACCAACGGGCGCGGAATGAAGAAGAGAAATCAGTCTTGGAAATGATTCGACGCAACATCGAGGTGGAAACGCATTTGATCGACGATCTGCTCGATGTCACGCGAATCAGCAAAGGCAAATTAGATCTAAAATTTGCGACGCTTGATGCTCACAAAGCCGTCTTGAATGTGGTCGAAATATGCCGCTCCGAAGCGGGTGCAAAGCGCATTCGAGTTAACGTTGCGTTACGCGCAGTCGATCATTATGTCAGAGCCGATGAAGTCCGGTTTCAGCAAATGATTTGGAATCTGCTGAAGAATGCGATCAAGTTCAGTCGAGAAGAGGGCGAGGTGACGATCTCCTCGGCAAACGAGTCGCTGCACCAATTAACGATTACCGTGCAAGACAACGGCGTCGGGATTGCATCGGGTCCGATTGACCGAATTTTTGATCCGTTCGAACAAGCGGGTGGTTCTTTGCAGCAGCGGTTCGGCGGCCTCGGGTTGGGGCTCGCAATTTCAAAATCGGTCGCGCAAGCGCATAACGCGACTCTTATTGCAAAAAGCGAGGGCGTCGACTGCGGCTCGACCTTTTCTGTAACTATGGAAACCGTGGCCCTTGATTCGCAGACTCAAGCGTTATCTGAGTCCGATTTACCAATATCGCGATCTGTGTGCCGGATTTTGTTAGTCGACGATCACGCCGACACCCGCGAAGCCTTGAAGCGATTGCTTACCGCACGCGGACACACCGTGACCGTGCGCCACGATATGCGCTCGGCTCTCGAAACGGCTCAAAACGAACAGTTCGATCTCCTGATCAGCGATGTCGGTTTACCTGACGCTAGCGGGTTGGAATTGATGACGCGACTACGGGGCAATTTGTCCATTCCCGGCATCGCAATCAGCGGCTTCGGTACTATGGCTGATATAGAGAAAAGTTTCGCGGCTGGTTTCTCCGAACATTTGATTAAGCCCGTGAACGCGGAAAGATTGGAAGCTGCAATCCAAACAGCGATCGCGACGGGCCAACGCTAACATCCCGTTCGACTCTTCCCACGCGCGCGGGGAACGGCCGTTGACTCTCTCAGTCCAGTACAGCTCGACGCGGGTTCTTCAAAACACCGCCAGCGCCGTCGATATGGCCGGATCTCGATGATCGTGCTCTTGTGTGCAGGATTAGCTATTCTGGCGTCATGGCGCGCGTGAAATGATGGGAAACCGCAACTGACAAGCTCAGCGCTCCCGGTTGGACGCGGGGCAATTGTGCGATGCGGTTTATGCGCCACGGTTCGGCGCTGCATAGGCGTGCGCGCAAGGCCGACGGGCGTCTGCTACGTCTGTCCCAGGGGCCGAGATTCCCCGGCAAATTCGAGCCAAAAGAACAAACCCGAGCAGGGTTTTCGGCCCCGCCCGGGTCTTGGTGTTCGAAAGGTTGTTTAAACTTTGGCGAACTTCGCGCGAAACGCTGCAAGTCCCATCAGGCCGGTGGCCAGGAGAACGATGGTCATGCCGCCGTCAGGAACGCCGCCGGCTACGGTATTCGCAGAGAAGGAGAAGGTTGAATGAGGATGGCCACCCGCGTTCTGCGAAGTAAATGCCCACATACCCGGCGTGGCATCAAATCCTGCCGGGCCCGTGATAATTCCCGTTCCACTGACCGAGAGAAAAGTTGAGCTGCGCGATACCACCGTTGAAGAAAGAAGATTGAAGGTGAATCCATTCACACTCCATAAGCCGTTGGTTATTGTTGAAGGATCGAAGGTGTAGGAAGCCATCACTACAGGAGTGCCAACGGCGAAGCCGGCAAAGGTTCCAGTATTTCCACCCAACACTAATTCGTCGCTGAAAGTAGCGCTATGGGCGGTTGCTAATGAGGTGGTATCGAATGTGGCGGTGCCCCCGATATTCAACATACCGGTAATCGGTGTAGCTTGCGCAGAGGAGAGAAGCCCAACGCCGACGACCGCGGCGATGATCGTCAAGAGAGTTTTATGTAATTTCATAATGTTTCTATGTTTTCTATTGTTATAAGGAATACCAGCACATAAGCACAGGTCGTGCCATCGTTCGCGCATAATGTATAATCTTCTCTCTGCGTAGCTGTTACAAAATTGTGTAGATAAATGGCCGCTGAGAAATCTGTAAATGTTACCGACGTTCTTGTGCAGCGGCAAAACATATCTTGTTCTAAAAACGTAAGAACGAGCCTGTTGCGTAGTTCAGACATTGTTAAGAATTCCGACTTAACACGTAGATTATTCGGGCTCTGATGTTTATCGAAACGATTGTTCTACCGCGTTACTTGCAAACTTGGGACACGGTGAGATTCCGACTACGCCCTCGAGAACGCTTCATTATCGCATGGACGAAAGGAATGGAGTGAGGCGGCGAAAAATTGGAATAATTGAGAGTGAGGTTGATTTGTCCGACGTTCTCCAAGCGTCAGCGTTCATGAAAAGGCATTTTCTCCAGAGTGGGCACTGCTGATGTGGCGCGGAATAAGAATTCGTTGGTTCCTTTTTCCTCGTTCTGGCCGCGCTCTGCAAACCAGCCGCCAAAAACGGATGAACAAGCCCTTTCCGCTTAAGAGTTACGCCTAGTAAATGGTCAGTGGAGTCAAGGCAGTTGAGTGATTGAGGCGGTTCTTACAACGCGACCGCTACATCAACGTTATCTGCGACCATGTTCTTGCTTTGGATACTGAGCCTGGTTTTGCCCATGGAAACGGTGAGGGAGGGATTCGAACCCTCGGTACCCTTTTGGGGTACGGCGCTTTAGCAAAGCGCTGCTTTCGACCACTCAGCCACCTCACCAAAATCGATCGCGCGAGAATATGGCGGAGAATCGCTGAATGCCAATTGCTGAATGCCAATTGCTGATTAAATGGTCTTCTCGTGATTGGCG
>QHPP01000252.1 GCA_003219125.1 Verrucomicrobiota bacterium | reverse complement strand
GCAATGCCATGCACGGCCAGCGCTCCTGCAAACGCAGAAATCACCTGCCACTTCGGAGCGGGTTTATATAAGAGTGGGCCTGGGCCTTTGTCTTTCATGGTTAACTATGGCTGCCCTGTACCGGCCGACGGCACTCCCGCCGCTGCCTGGCTCTTGATTTCAAATGCGATCTTGTAAAAACCCTGCGAGCGCAAGATGTCGAGTACGCGAATGATATTGCCGTGCACCGTGTCGCGATCTCCCCGCACGAACACCTTCGCGTCCGGGTTTTCCTGATGAACTTTTCCCAATATTGCAGTTAGCTTTTCGTAGTCGACCGGCGTCTTGTCGAAGTAGGGCGTGCCATTGACGTCGACGGAGACACTGATGTAATCGCGCTTTGATTGGGTCTCGCCCGAGGCTCCGGTGGGCAAAGTCACCTTGATCCCTTTCATGTGGACCTGGCTCAAACTCACCATCATGAAGCTGGCGAGGAGAAAGAACATGATGTCGATCAAAGGGATGATCTCAATGCGCGCTTTATGGTGTGGGATTGGTGAGCTAACGCGCATTATCGATTCCTAGATTGACGACCGGGTCGCAGAAGATGGCGTGGTCGTTTCGCCGATCCCTACTTCCCGCGCTTTGGTTTGGGCTTCCAGCATAACTTCCAGGTTGGTTGCAGCGGTCTGCAATTCGAACTCTAAGTTAGACACGCGCGAAGTGAAAAAGTTAAAGGGAATGAGCGAGAAGATGGCGATGCCGAGACCGCAAGCGGTGGCGATGAGCGCTTCGGCAATACCGCCGGTGACTGCTTGCACGGCCAGCTCTTCATTTCCCAGGAAGCTGAAGGAACGAATCAGACCGGTGATGGTGCCCAACAAACCGAGCAAGGGGGCCAGGGTAACCAGCGTGTCCATGACAACGAGAAAACGGCCCGCACGTTTGATTTCGATGCCAGCTGCGACCTGCAACGCGCCTTGCAGCGACGCATGTTGGTGATTGAGCCCGTTCCACATCATTCGCAATACCGGATCGCGTGAACCGCGAGACAAGCGCGAAGCCTCCGTGACGTCACCCGTTTCAATCGCAGTAAAAACCTTTTCGATCCGTTTCGGATCACGGCGCATCCATCGGCCAGTCCACCAAAACGCCCGCTCGAGCACGACCGCGACCGCGATGATCGACACAATCAAAATCGGCCACATGATCGGACCACCTTTTTGGAAGTTATCGATTAGGAAATTTGTCCAACCCGTTTTGGGTGGCGGGGCAACGGACGCGGCGGGACTGGCCGCAGGCGAAGCGGCCCCGCTCAAGGTTGCTGAGACGACCGGACTTGGCATTGCGCCGGGAGCGGCGGGTGAGGTTGCCGGCGCACCGGGGACGCCCACAGGCGATGGCATCACGCCGGGAGCGGCCGGTGACGTCACGGCACCAGGAACGCCCGGCGTTGTGGCAACACCTGGAGGTGGCGGCAGAGCCGGGGTTGTTGTCGCAGCCGGTGGGGGTGGAGGTGGCGGCTGAGTTTGAGCAGTCCCATTAAATGTAACAGCGGCGACAGCGGCGAATACAGAAACAGTGAGGAATGTTTTCATAAGCTTTAGAGATTAGGTCCGGCCTTGCGATGAAGGGTTTTAGTTATCCCAAACGAAGTTGCTAGGAGTCCAGCAAAACTTTTCATAACACGTTGGGAAGCAAATTGCCTGCGTCTTAACTATCGAATTATCCAGGCGTGCGGGATGTAGTGCAAGCGCGCAAAAAATCTTTTTCACACAGATTTTCCCCTTCAGCGGGCAGCATTGCGCACGCGATTGAGCAATGGCGGCCAGTCGCCGATACGCGCTTCCAGTTCATCACCGGCGCGAATTGGGCCAACCCCGGAGGGTGTGCCGGTCAAAATGACGTCGCCCGGCAAAAGCGTTAAATTTTGACTGGCAAAGGAGACGATGTCGGCGACCGAATATATCATCTGACTGGTGCGGGCGCGCTGTTTCACTTCGCCATTTTGCCGGAGCGTAATTTCAAGATCGGCCACATCGACATTCGAATAAACGAATGGTCCGATTGGGGTGTAGGTGTCGAACGATTTACAGCGACCGAATTGTTTCTCGGACTTCTGCAAATCGCGATCGCTGATGTCTTCACCAACGCTGTAGCCAAAAATAAAATCGCCCGCGTGCTCGATGCTAACGTTTTTTGCACGCGCGCCGATGACGACGGCAAGTTCGGTTTCAAAATCAGTCTGATGTTCGGGAAACGCGATCTCGATTTGCTGTTTGTGCGCGAGCAGAGAGGTCGGCGCCTTGAACCAGATCAACGCCGTGCCGAGCGGTGTCCGCTTCATCTCCGCAATGTGTTCGGCGTAATTCAACCCAACCGCGATCAATTTCGACGGCGAAACCGGAACGTCGATTTCGGCGTCTTGCCGGCGGATTTTTTCGCCCGTCAACTCAATGCCCAGCCAAAAGGGCTTCTTCAGCTCGTGGACGTATTCCCCGATCAATTCGCCGTAAAATGGCGTGCCGTCATTTTCCCAAAACGCGCCGAATGTTCGCATGTCCAAACTTTGTCATTCCGAGCGCAGTCGAGGAATCTCTAAGTTTTGACCGTTATCTCGGTACGATCCCTACAAAATCGCGTACCGCCTTTTCCTCCGGAATTGAAAATGCGCTGCCATCGTCTTTTCGAAACCAGAACGCGCTCGATGAGCCGCCATCGAAATTGAGCGCGCGCTGGATTTTGAAATCGCCCAGCGGCACCGCCAGAATCCTCGCGAGGTCGGCCAAGGTGGCGTCAGAACAAAATCCCAAGGCAGCGCGATCGCCAGAACCGATTGCCGCGAAGGAACGGCGGGCGGCGCGCATCGCTTCCAAACCGCGAACCGATTTCGCAAGATCAACAAGGAATGGTCCGCCTTCGATTGCGGTGTTCGGTTTTCGGCGCACTGAGAATTCAGCGACGCGGAAAATATGGACGGCGTTGTCGCAAGCGAGCACGCCACTCATCAATCGGCCGCGGCTCAACCGCGAGGTGACTTTTCCATCAATGATGCGCAGGCCAAGCGGTGCAAAGTTTGGATCGAAATAACCGCCGTTGATTCCGGCGATGCAATTCGCGCGTCGCATCGCATTAGCGAGAAGGACGCCATCAGCATTATCGATCACGCGCAGCTTGCACGATTTGGTGGAGAAAAGCGCTAGATCAACACTCGCGCGGTTGCCTGTTTCGGATTCCGCCAGATCGACATGTCGGTGAACAATACGCCCGTCGAATGAATTTTCGTCGCGCGAATTCTTTTCGATCCATTGCGCCGGCGCGGCTGTCGCGAACGCGAGAAAGAGAAACGCCGCCCTAAGTCTTGGCACTGTACTTATCGAGCAAAGCCTGGAAGCGCGGATCGCTGCGGAGCGGGTCCCACGCCGGACTGAGTTTGAGAAGTGGCACGGTGAGCGGACTGGGCCGGCCTAACAAACCGTCCAGGAGCTCGATCGCCCGGCTGTTTTCGCCCACGATGCTGCAAACTTCGGCCACGCCGGCCGTGATTTCCGGGCCGCCAAAAGCGTCTTTACTCTCCGGAAGTATTTGGGCAGCGCGCCGCGCCTCATTTAAGGCGGCATCTTTTTCTCCGAGATAAGCCAGAACTTTCGCGAGCTGAATACGCAGGTCCGGCGAATCGGGACTCTGTTTCAGTTGCGCTTCGAGCAGGTCTTTTGCTTTGAGGAGAGCGGCCTGCGCGCCGGCTTCGTCGTGGAGCGCCCTTCGAGCAAAACCAACGAGATAATACTTGGCACACAAAGCGGCGGGAACCCCTGCGAGAAGACCATCCGACAGGCTTTCCGCTTCGCGCAATCCTTCCTGGTATTTCCGTTCCAGCAGAAAAACGTCCGCGCGCCCGCCGGCGACCCTGAGTTTCTCCAAGTCATTCATCGGGAGCGATTTTACCGATTGAAACGCTCGTTCCGCAACGCTCAGATCGCCTTTTTCGGCGATGGCCAGCTTGGATTTGACCTCCCAAAGCCCGAGGTTGTCTGGATTAACCTTAAGCGCGCGGTCGATCGTTTTGTTTGCCGCATCGAAATCGCGCAGCGTCTGGTAACTGAGAGCGAGATTTTGCAGCACCCAACTGTCTTTCGGATTGAGACTGGCCGCTTTCTCCAGATTGGCGGTGGATTCCGGCCATTTTCCCAGGCGGCGTTGGATCGCGCCAAGCGCGAGATAACCTTCAGCCTCGTTGGGCAAATCGCGCTGCGCGATTTCGAATTCTTTCAGTGCCGCCTCGAAATTGTTGTCGCCGTAATAAAGGGAAAATCCCATCGCCAGATGCGCCTCCGGCAGGTCAGGCTGCAATTGCAGCGCCTGCTGCGCGAGCGTGCGCGCTTTTTCGCGGCGCTCGACGGTGCGTTCGAAAGTATGGACGATCCAGCTTTCCAACTGCGAATAGCGCGCAATGGCGAGAGCAAACATTGGATCGAGCTGGATGGCCCGCGCGTAAAGTTGCTCGCTTTGTTTGAGTTTCTCGAGATCCTCCACCGCATCCTGAAGATTGTGCGCTTGGACAAAAGCGAGATAGGCCTCGCCGTTTTCCGTGGGCTTGCGTTCGATCCGCGATTTTTCCGCGGACGAAAGTTTGGCCTGGAGTGCGTCGGTGATTTTTTGGGCGAGATCGGTTTGGATCGCAAACACATCGGTCACATCGCGATCGTAATCGCTCGCCCAAATGTGCTCGTCGCTGTTTGCATCGATCAATTGCACATTGACCCGCACCTTATTGCCGGAGCGGCGCACGCTGCCTTCGAGAATGTTTGAAACACCAAGAGCCTTGCCAATTTCGCGGACGTTCGTTGTCTTGCCCCGATACTGCATTACTGACGTGCGTGAGATCACCTTCAGATCGCCGATCTTTGATAAGTTCGTGAGCACGTCGTCCTGAACGCCGTCCGCGAAATAAGCGTTTTCTTTGTCGTCGCTCAAATTTTCGAACGGAAGCACCGCAATCGACTTGTCAATCTTGCGTGCGACCGCGCGGGGCAGGACAAAAAACCCGGCGGCAGCGGAAATGATCACGCCGGTGGCGACGAGCATAATGACATTGCGACGACGATGCGCTCCCGGCAGGGCGATCGTCGGCGTCGTTTTTATGCCTTGCGGAGTGACATCAAACGCCCAGGCCAGGATCAGGGCGATCGGAAAACCGATCAGCAACGACACGATGACCAACCGCAACGCCCAGTTTGGCAATTCCCATGCTGGAAAAGCCGCCGAAGCGAGCTGGATGATGCCGCCGGCTGCAATGATATAGGCAACCGCAACGCGATAAACCTTACGTCGCTTTACCTCCTCGAAAAAGCCGCTCATAAAAACATGGTCCATGGCGTGGCCAGTCGTCTCCCCTCACCGATAGACAACTATGCTCGCGACTTGTTGAAGCTAAACGATTTCGGCGCTGACTGCGAGGCCCCAATCACCACGAATAATGCACTGCGTAGTGAATCGTCTTTTCTTCGTCCGCTTTGACCGGAACACGGAATTCCATCGTCTGCGCGTTCGTTTTCGTGAACGGGTCCGATTTTTCTGTGATCTCCCAGTTCGTCCAGCGAAAGAGATGCTCGACCACGCGAATCTCCACCGGCTCTTTTTTGTGGTTGCGCAGCTTGATTTCGAAAGTCTCGTCCAGCCAATGATTCGATGAATCTGCTTTCACATTGGTGCGTCGGCGTTCGCCCACCAGATCGAAGGCATTTCCGGTAAAAATCCGCAACGTTTCGTCTCTGGGCGTGTGATCGATCAAATTTTCGCCGGTGAACTCCAGCTGCTTGTCATCGTCCTGTTTGTAAAAACGGACGCGCCCTTTCGGCAGCGGCATGCCGAGATGATTCGCTTCCGAATTTTTGAATTCGCGCATGACCGCGACCTTTGTTTCCATTTCGGTGCCGAGGTCCTGATTATTGCGGAGGTTTTCCATTCGATAACCACGCCACTGGTTCCAATCGATTTTCAATCCGTCGTAAACATAAATGCGCTCTGATTTCACACCATTCGCGCGAATGAACTCGACCTGTTTCGTCTCGCGATCTCGCAGCGTGGCTGGTCGCGCCAGGGTATAGAGATGATAATCTTCGAACGCTTTCTCGCTTACTGGAGGCGGCATCGCTGCTGACACCGCCAATTCTTCATTTCTCAAGTAGCCAGCCACCTCGGCCTGTTGAATTTTGCTCACATCGCCCGCCATCAATTTGATCTTGGCATTCTCAAAGGTCTTGCCGCTTTGGTTATCCATTGTGACCCAGCCGACAAAATCAAGCAGATCGCTTTTCTCCGGTGCGACGATGTTGTAATCAGCTTCCCAGGTCATTCCGCCGGTGACATAAGCAAGCTCGGCGTCTAGCTTGGCCGCTTTGTCGGCCTGCAATTGCCACTCAATAGTGGGCTTTAAGATCGTGTCGTCTCCGAGTGGTGGAAACAGCGGCTGACCGGGTAAGGCAAAACGCAGTTTGCCATTGACCTCGATGATCGGCTGCGACATGCCGCCGCTTTGATAAGCCATCGCCGATTGCGCCATGGCATAGCGCTGTCCGTAGCGCTGCATCGCTTCCTGGCTGTGGCGCGCATAACCGCTGCGCACAATCTTTCCCTGCACAATCGTGTTGGGCTTATTTGGTTCGACGACGAGAAAGTCGATCGTCTTGCCTTCAAAAAGCGATAGCAGCAATTCCTGCGAGACCGGATCGTTTCGATAATTCTGCTCCAGGATTTGCAGGTTCGTTTTGCCGGTCGAATCGCGCAAAATCACCGAATCGGGCTCGAGATGCGCGGTCGTTTCGGTGAAGCGGACATTGTTTACGCCCTGCTTTAGGTCGACTGGAACCGTGTCGCGCACGACCGCGAAATTCTGATTATAAATCGTAAGCGCCGGTTGGCTGGCAAAAAGCAAGGGCGCGAAGGCGAGACAAACGAACGTTGTAGCCGCGGCTCTGCTCGCGAAGACTTTCGGAGTCGCCGCCCCGGGAATCAGTACAGTAATCCTTTTCATGTTGCCGAGTTAAACACTCGAGACGTCAAAAACCGACGATGATTTTTTCGTAGATGCGGCTCCTCCCGCATTCCCCGCTTTTTTGTTACGTCGAGCATAAGTCGAGACATCTCTAAGTCTCCAGGCAAAATAGTCAGAGATCCCTCGACTGCGCTCGGGATGACAGAAAGCGGGGTGGCGACGCTGCTATTAGATTCTTAGCCCAAGAATTACTTCGTCCCGGTGGCGAATACAGTCTGGAAATTCGGGCTCTGTTTTTCCCGCGCGACTACGCGGACATCGATGTTCTTGAACCCGGCGTTTTCCAGAAATTGGTGCAACTGCACTTCGCTAAAACCGAGCCAGTGATCGGCGTAAAGCTCGCGCGCCCGCTCGAAGGAATGGTTCAGCAGGTCGAGAATGACGATACGCCCATTCTTCCTCAAGATTGAATGCGCGCTCTTGATCGCGCGCTCCGGCCGTGGGGCATGATGCAGAGCCTGGCTGAAGATCGCAAGATCGACACTGTTCCTGGCAATGGGCGGTTCCTGCATGTCGCCGAGCCGATACTCGATATTGCGGAAACCATGTTTCTTTGCTAGCTGCGACGCGAACTCGACCATCTTCGGCGAATTATCGACAGCGATGACTTTGCGCGCGTTTTTCGCGAGCAACTGTGCCAGCGTGCCTTCGCCTGCCCCCAGATCCGCCACAGTTAGCGGCGGCAACAACGTGATCAAGACGTGCGCCAGCGCTTCCCACGAACGTCCCGGGACATAACTCCGGCCAAACTTACCCGCTAACTCATCGAAATATTCGCGTGCTTTGTCCTGGCGCTTGCGCAGCGCCAGCTTCAGGGCAGTGCGATCGCGCGTCGTTTCTGGAAGTTCGCGTGCCATTGTTTGCACCAGTTCCTGCACGCGTGCGCGCGCCCCGTTGCGCGAGAAATCTTTCAATCCGTAATACACATTTTTGCCAGCCCGCCGATCGATCACCGCTCCGGCACGTTTTAACTGTGCCAGATGACTGGAAATGCGTGACTGACCCATCCCGAGAATTTCCTGTAACTCCGCCACCGAAAGCTCCTCCTGTTCGAGGAGGAGAAGCATGCGCAGGCGGGTCGGATCGGCGATCAGACGCAGGAAATTAATCGTTGACGGCATCGCGCAAACAAACGATATATCTACATATCATGATTGGTCAATATGTCTATCGACATCGTGATTTGTTAAAAAAGTTAAATCGTTACAATGGTGAGCGTGAGGTGGCGCGTTGCCGTGGTGCGATTTAACTTTTTAACGATGTAACCCCTTTAACTATTAAGCCATGTCTCGCCGTTACATTTTTTCCTCCGAATCCGTTACCGAAGGTCACCCCGACAAAGTCTGCGACACGATTAGCGATTACATCCTCGATGCCTGCCTGGAGCAGGACCCGCTCAGCCGGGTGGCCTGCGAAACACTGGCCAAGGGCAATTTGGTAGTGCTCGCGGGTGAGATCACAAGCAACGCCAAATTTGAATTCGATGAACACGTCCGCGAGGCCGTGCGCAACATTGGTTATGTCAACGGCGATTGCATTTTTCACGCCGATACCTGCCGGATCATTTGCGAGATGACCGAGCAATCGCGCGATATCAAGCAAGGAGTGGATGAGGCTGCGGCTGAAGGCAAAGGCACTGCCGAACAAGGCGCGGGCGATCAGGGATTGATGTTCGGATTTGCCTGCAACGAAACTCCCGAGTTGATGCCGGCCCCTATTTCCTTTGCCCACAAACTCGGGCGTGAGCTGACGCGATTGCGGAAAGAAGGCGAGATTCCCTGGCTCCGGCCCGACGCCAAAACACAAGTGTCGATTGAATACCATGGCCACAAGCCGGTGCGCGCGTCGGCCGTCGTCGTTTCCACGCAGCACGCCGCCGACGTCAAACAAAAGGAGATTCGAGAGACCCTGATCGAACTACTGATCAAGAAGGTAATGCCGGCAGAATGGCTCGATGAAAAGACGACGTACTTAATTAATCCCACCGGTCGTTTTGTTGTGGGGGGCCCGGAAGGCGATGCCGGCATCACTGGTCGCAAGATTATTGTCGATAGCTATGGCGGGATGGGTCGCCACGGCGGCGGCGCCTTTTCGGGAAAAGATCCAAGTAAAGTCGATCGCAGCGCGGCTTACATGGGCCGATGGGTGGCGAAAAACGTTGTCGCATCAGGCTTGGCCGATCGTTGCGAAGTTCAATTCGCCTATGCCATCGGTCATCCAGAACCCGTTAGTGTCAGCATCGACACATTTTGCACTGGCAAAGTGGGTGACGAAAAGCTGGAACGCGCGGTTTGCGAAGTCTTCAATTTCAAGCCGGCTGAGATTATCAAGCAACTCAACTTACTGCGCCCGATCTATCGAAAGACTACTAACTACGGACACTTCGGTCGCGTCGACGATCTCGATGCCATTACGTGGGAACGGACGGATAAGGCGGACGAACTGCAGAAAGCAGTTCGTTAGGTTTCAGGGTTCAGAAAATAACTTATGGCGTTTCAATCGTTCGAAGATCTTGAGGTTTGGCAAGGCAGGTGCCGACTTGCTGTCGATGTATTTCAGACGCTCGCAAGTTGCCGTAACTTTAGGATGCAAGATCAGGTCCAGCGATCTGCGCTATCAATTCCTTGCAACGTCGCCGAAGGATACGAGCGAAACAGCAACAAAGAATTCGTTCGCTTCTTGAACATTTCAAAAGGCTCTGGCGGAGAACTTCGGACTCAGCTCTACATTTCTCGTAAGTTGGATTTCCTAACCAAAGAAGATTTTAACCGGTTAGTAGGCGAATCGAAAGAAATCTCAAAGATGCTGCATGGTCTTTCGTGCGCAGTATCGAAACGATCTCCAAAACAATCGAAACGCGTTCGTCCTGAAACCCTGAATCCCTGAAACCTGAACCCTTCAAGAACTTAAAGCTTAAAACTTAACACTTAAAGCTCCGAAACTATGTCGAAAACCATCAGCACGGAAGTTACGAAACAAGATTACAAAGTTGCAGATATAAGTCTGGCGGACTTTGGAAGGAAAGAGATTGGCATCGCGGAAAAAGAAATGCCCGGTCTGATGGCGATTCGAGAAAAATACGCGCCGAGTAAGCCATTCGCGGGTGTCCGCATTACCGGTTCATTGCACATGACGGTGCAAACAGCCGTCTTGATCGAAACGCTGGGGGATCTTGGCGCGAGCGTGCGCTGGGCGAGCTGCAATATTTTCTCGACTCAAGATCACGCCGCGGCCGCCATTGCGAAGTCCGGCGTCTCGGTTTTCGCGTGGAAGGGCGAATCACTGGAAGACTATTGGTGGTGTACCTACCGCGCGCTCTCGCATCCAGATGGCAAAGGCCCCCAACTTGTGGTCGATGATGGCGGCGACGCGACTCTGCTCATCCACAAAGGGTATGAACTGGAGGAAGGCAGTGATTGGGCGAAAAGTAAATCGGCCAACCGAGAAGAGCAGGTCATAAAGGATTTGCTGCTCGAGGTTCAGCGCGAAAATCCATTTCGCTGGCATGAGATCGTCAAAGAATGGCGAGGTGTTTCCGAAGAAACAACCACTGGAGTGCATCGACTTTACAAAATGCATCAGGAAAACCGGCTTCTCGTTCCGGCAATCAACGTCAATGATTCGGTGACCAAATCGAAATTCGACAACCTTTACGGCTGCCGGCATTCACTGGTGGATGGATTAAACCGCGCGCTCGATGTCATGATCGCCGGAAAAGTCGCGGTCGTTTGCGGTTACGGCGACGTCGGCAAAGGTTGCGCGCAATCACTGCGCGGCCAGGGCGCGCGCGTCATCATCACTGAGATCGATCCGATCAATGCGCTCCAAGCCGCGATGGAGGGTTACGAAGTGACGACCATCGAAGACACCCTTGGCCGCGGTGACATCTACATTGCCGCTACCGGCAACGTCGATGTGATCAAGCTCGAACATATCGAGCGGATGAAAGACCAGGCCATCGTGGCGAACATTGGCCATTTTGATAATGAAGTTCAGGTCGACGCCTTGAACTCAGCCAAGGGAGTCAAGCGCACCAACATTAAGCCGCAGGTAGATAAGTATAGCTTCCCCGACGGCCATGAGATCTTCCTGCTGGCCGAAGGTCGCCTGGTGAACCTGGGCTGTGCTACTGGTCACCCTAGCTTCGTGATGTCAAATTCGTTTTCCAATCAGGTCCTGGCACAACTCGATCTTTGGAAGAACCGCGATACTTACAAGGTCGGCGTCTATGTTCTAAGCAAGAAGCTCGACGAAGAAGTAGCTCGCCTCCATCTCAACAAAATCGGCGTCAAGCTAACGAAACTAAGCAAACAGCAGGCTGACTATCTTGGCGTCCCAGTGGACGGCCCCTACAAGTCAGAGCATTACCGGTACTGAAATGCCATATTCAGCAAGATTGCCTAATGCAGCCGCGTCTCCGACAGCTGGAACAGCGCTGTCTTGACCGTGTCGAAAGCCGAATCGTTCGCTGAGATTTTGATCAGATCGGCCGCAAGTTCCGACGGCGGTTCATAAGCAGCGGTTAATTTCTCCAAGTCCTCAAGGCGCGCGTCGGAGATTTCGCCCGCGCTCTGATCTCGTGCTTTCAATCGAGACGCGATCGTGGCTCGATCAACATCGAGCTCTATTACCTGCAAATGCACTTTGGCCTTCTCGCATTCCTGGCGCAAGAATTCGCGGTACGTTCGGCTGGAAAACGTAGCATCGAGGACAACGCCATGCCGGTTTTCAAGTGCGGCGAGGCCTTGCCTTAAGAGCTCCCTGTAAGTTTGTTCGGTCATTTCGTCCGAGTAAATCTTCTCACGCAGCTCTGGAGCGGTTCGCTCTGCTAGTGGGGCGCCAGCGAGTGTCTTCCGAATCTTATCAGAGGAAAAGATCGGCCAGTCCAACTCGCTGGCGAGTCGCTCCGCTACGGTCGTCTTGCCGGTGCCGACTCGGCCCATTACGGCCAGGACCGATGGCTCGGAATCGGTTACGGCATAGCGCAAGGCAAGACGGAAATAGCGCGCGGCTTGTTTTTCATGCTCCTGAGGATTTCTCGTTTCTTTCTCAGTCCCCAAAATGCTTTCAACCTTCCCGCGAACAAAGGCGCGATAGCACTTATAGAAACTCGCGATCTTCAGCATTGCGACGTCTTGAAATTGGCGCGCCGCATTTCGCAGAAGCAAATTTGCCAAGTCGCTTCTCCCTTCAAAATCAAAATCCATCGCCAAAAAAGCGACGTCATTGACGACATCAATGAAGCGGAAGCGATCGTTGAATTCGATGCAATCGAAGATCGACAGTGTATCTGGCGTAATGTGGATGTGGTCGAGGTGGAGATCGCCATGGCAATCGCGAATGCGATGTTGCTGAATTCGCTCGCGGAACCGTTTTCCATGCACGGCATAGAAGCGGTTCGTGAAATGACGAACTGTCTCGAAGGCTGCCGGCGAGATGGTCTTCCCGGCGAACGGTTCGACCTGTGCGAAATTTTCGTCGGTGCTAATCTTCAGCTTTTCCGGAGTCCCCCATAGGTCAATTTTCGGACCCGGGGACTGTGACTGGTAAAAGCGGTGGAGACGAGAAAGCACCCGATTGATTTCCGCTTCGCCGACCAAATTCTTCGTGAGCAATTCACTTAAGAACCAGCCACGCGACAGTTCCTTCATCTTCACGCAGTACTCTGCGATTTCTCCTTCGCCGTTGAAGGAAAACCCCGAAGCGGTTTTGAAGATCGGGACAACGCCCAAATATACTTCGGGGCAAAGCCGTCGGTTCAATTCAACTTCGCGCTGGCAAAAATGGCGGCGTCTTTCCCGCGTGCTGAAATCGGCGAAGCCTAGATTCACTGGCTTTTTCACTTTGAAAACGAACGGCGAAGCTATGAAAACCCAGGAAATGTGCGTTTGAATCGAACGCACAGCGGGCGGCCCGTGCCGATACGACCCAGTAGATTCAAGAAAGCGGATCAGTTCTGGCGATTTCAAATGCGTTCGCTCATTCCGGAGTTGTGAATCTTTCAGGCACGGTATCCTCGCCCGGAAACATCCACTGCTCTTCCCACAGAGTCATCATTGATTCCCCGGTCATCGTGGAGTCGGTCACAATGATTTTTCGGATCGAACGACGCGATGTTTGCACTGGCCGCTGCCTTAGCCAGATTTCGTCAGCTCTCGGCTTGCGTTTCCGCGCACCATGACGAATACGAAATCAGGAAGAAAGAAAGCGGGCCCCTCGCAAGGCGAGCGCGGTTTCCAATTCTTGCGAACGAATCCACGCCCGGACAAACCGCGCCAGCGCGGTATTACAGAAATTCGCGGACCCTATTATTCCGTCGTGGGCAAACGCTACCTGCAAGATCTCTTCGAAACGATGGGCGCTTATGTTGATTCGTTGAAATTTGGCGGCGGCTCCTTTTGTTTGATGCCGAGAAAAATCGTCCGCGAGATCAATGACCTCTGCCACGAAAATGAAGTGACCGTTTCTACCGGAGGCTTCATCGAATTCGTGCTCGCGCAAGGGCACGAAGCGGTGCGGAACTACATCCGCGAGTGCAAGGAACTCGGCTTCGATACCATCGAAGTTTCGACCGGTTTCATTACCATGCCAGTGGACGATTCGCTGCGCCTGGTTGAGCAGGTGCAGAAGAGCGGCTTGAAAGCCAAACCGGAGATTGGCATTCAATTTGGGGCGGGTGGGGCCACGCCCACCGCCGAGTTGCAAGCCGAAGGGACACGCGACCCAAGTTCGTTACTCTCCCTGGCCCGCCGCTTTCTTGAGGCGGGCGTAGAGCTTATCATGATTGAGTCGGAGGGAATCACCGAAAACACCGACCCATGGCGAACAGATGTGCCGGCGCTTTTGATTAATGAGCTCGGCACACACAATCTGATGTTCGAAGCAGCAGATCCGGAAGTATTCGCTTGGTATATCAAAAACTACGGATGCGACGTCAACCTCTTCGTTGATCACAGTCAGATCGTGCAGCTCGAGTGTCTCCGCTCCGGCATCTGGGGAACCAAAAGTCTGTGGGGACGCGTCCTTAGTTATAAAGAAAATGAAAAGTAACGTATTCTTATGATCAGGAAACGGACGTTTGTATGCTGTCGCAAGAAAGAGCCGAAGACTGGAAACGAAGAAGCCTCGGGACATTCAAGACGACTCTGTAGCCTGCGAATCGGCGCGGTCTCTTTAAGCCGGCAGCACAGTTGAAAGGGTTACTTCGCTGTCGATAGTTTGCTTAAAAACGTCCTCGACAGCCGCGCCGATTTTCGAGCCGTCGCGATCGATGATCCAGCACTGCTGGCCGATCTCGAATGGGCCGCGCGCCATCACTTTGAGCAGCACACCTTCAGATCTCGCCGGATCATCACGCACCTCCGTGCAGATGGCTTCCGTCTCACCGAAATCGGTCAGCAGGTTCAATTTTTCGTCTATCTTCGGCTTTTGCATCTCGCAGGAATCGATAAGAAATGATCGTCGCAGACGCGGCCTTCGCGCGTAGAAAGCGACGATTAATTTGAATGGCACAGTATCGCATCCAGCAGATCGAAGACTACGTGGAGCTTATTGGCGCGGCCAAGGTCGAGCGCATCTGCAACAAGGCCAAAAAGTTCAAGGGCCTGCGAGTCGCGAATTTCAATTCGACCTATTACGGCGGGGGTGTGGCCGAGATGCTTTCGTCCATGACGCTGCTCATGAACAGTCTCGGCTTGCAAACCGAATGGCGTGTCATTCAAGGCACGCCCGATTTTTTCTCGATCACGAAAAAGGTGCACAACGCGCTGCAAGGCGGCGAGATTGATCTTACCAGCATCAAAAAGGAAATCTTCGAGCAGGTCATTTACGAAAACAGCGTGCGCAATTTCATCAGGCACGATTTCGTGATCGTACATGATCCGCAGCCGCTGCCGCTGATCGAGCATTATGAAAAGCGCTGCCCGTGGCTTTGGCGCTGTCACATCGACCTGTCGCGGCCTCAACCCGAGACGTGGAAATATCTGCGGTGTTGGATCGATCTCTACGATGCAGCGATCCTGAGCTGCCCGGATTTTGTGCAGGAAATGGAGCCGCCGCCGCATTTTTTCATGCCTGCGATCAATCCATTCAACATCAAGAACCGCGAATTGACTGATAGGGAAACCGACGAACGACTCGCCCATTATAACATACCGACAGATCTGCCACTGGTGGTGCAAATTTCTCGTTTCGATCCGTGGAAAGATCCAGTCGGCGTCCTGGAAGCATTCAAGCGTGCGCGCAAAGAATTGGACGCGACGCTGGTGCTGCTCGGCAACTTTGCCACCGATGATCCCGAAGGCGAACAGATCTACGAATCGCTCTGCGCTTGTCGCGATGAGCGCATTCTCATTTTGACCAGTGGTGACGACAGCGCGCTCGTCAACGCCCTGCAAACGCGCGCTGCGGTCGTGCTGCAAAAATCTCTGCGCGAGGGATTCGGCCTCACCGTCTCCGAAGCGATGTGGAAAGGTACTCCGGTGATCGGCAGTAATGTCGGCGGCATTCGTTACCAGATTGAAGATGGCGTCAACGGCTTTCTGGTTTCTTCGGTTGAACAGGCTGCCGCGCGCATTGTGCAATTGCTCAAAGACAAAAAGCTGCGTGACGAGATGGGAGAAAGAGCCCGCGAAACCGTCCGCGAGAAATTTCTGCTGCCGCGCTATGTCG
>QHPP01000348.1 GCA_003219125.1 Verrucomicrobiota bacterium | reverse complement strand
CTGATTGCCGATGAAGTTATGAGCGGCTTTGGTCGCTGTGGCGAATGGTTTGCGTGGCAACGATACGGTGACGCCGGCAAACCCGATCTGATGACACTCGCGAAAGGGCTGACCGGCGCCCATTTGCCGCTCGGGGCCGTGGTGGCGAAGGAAAACGTCGCCCGGCGTTTAGAAGCGGAGATGCTCTTCACCGGCTTGACTTACTTTGGCCATCCTCTGGCTTGCGCGGCGGGACTGGCGGCAATTCGCGCTTATGCGGACGAAAAATTAATCGAGCGCTCGCGCCGTTTGGGTGCTGCGATGTTGCGTGAAATAAAGCGGCTCCAGCAACAACATCGCGTGATTGGCGATGTGCGCGGTGGCCATGGTTTGTTCGCTATCGTTGAATTGGTCAGCGACCCAATCAGCCGCACGCCGATGGCGCCCTGGCCGCAAACGCCTCCCCAACTGACGGTCCTTGTCCAAAAAGCGCGCACCCTCGGGGTGTCTTTTGCTGTACGTGGAAACCTAATAATCCTGGCACCGCCTTTGGTGATTGAAGAACGTGAACTGAGCGACGCCTTGGGCTTGCTCGATCGCCTGTTAAATGAAATGGAGTCCGCATGAATTTCAAACTGACCTACGCAACCATGTTCAATCCGCCGGCGGAGATGCATACCCGATTTGACGCGGCAATGGCTCAACTCAATCGCTCGTTAGGCGCCACCCATCCACTCTATATTAATGGCGAGGACCGCATCGTCGCGAACCACGACACGCGCCGCAGTCCTATTGACCAGCGCCGCGTCCTCGGGCACTTCCCGCTCGCCGGTCTCGATGATGCGAACGACGCCATGGCAGCCGCGCAAGCTGCCTTTCCAAGCTGGCGCGCAACATCAATGTCCGAGCGTGCGCGTCTGCTTAAGCGCGTCGCGACGCTGATCGAAGAACGCGTTTATCACATCGCTGCGGCCTTGGCGCTGGAAGTGGGTAAGAACCGGATGGAAGCGCTGGGCGAGGTGCAGGAGACGGCGGATTTTTTCAACTTGTACGCTGATGATTTTATCCGACAAAACGGTTTCGATCATCCTCTGCCCGATGATCCGCTGCCGGGTTTCCGTTCGCGCAATCGCAGCGTGATGAAGCCTTATGGTGTCTGGGTGGTCATCGCGCCATATAACTTTCCATTTGCCCTCGCCGGCGGGCCGGTGGCTGCGGCTTTGATTCTACCTCAATGGTAGCGGCAGGGCGGTTGGTGAGACCCTGCTGCACCATGCGAATAGCGCTGGAATAACCTTCACCGGATCGGTTGACGTTGGCATGCATATATATCGCAGCATGGCTAATAGCCGATATCCGCGGCCGTGCATCGCCGAAATGGGCGGCAAAAACGCCTGCGTCGTTACCGCGAATGCTGACCTCGAATGCGCGGCCGCTGGGATCGTGCGTTCAGCGTATGGCTTAAGCGGACAGAAGTGCTCGGCCGTCTCGCGAATCTACGTTGATGACAAGGTGGCCAATGCGCTGATCGAAAAGCTCCAGGAAAAGATCGCTGCTATTACCATTGGTGATCCTTCGCGACAGGAAAACTGGCTCGGGCCGGTGACCACCGCCACCGCGCTGAAAAATTACCAGCGCTACAGTAAACAACTCAGTGAAAACGGCGGCCGCGTTCTCTCTGGCGGCGAGCGTTTGACCGATGGCGATTTGGCGCACGGCTATTTTGTCGCGCCGACTCTGGCTGAAGCCCCGGCTAGACATCCCCTGTTTACCGAGGAAATGTTCGTGCCTATCGCCATGCTTTGTCGGGTGCGCGATCGCGTTGAGGCGGTGCGCCTGGCCAATGATTCCCGGTTCGGACTGACTGCCGGTTGCTACGGCAATGATGAAGATGCGGCCTATTTCTTCGACAACATTGAGGCGGGAGTTACTTACGTTAATCGTCCGCAGGGGGCCACGACCGGCGCATGGCCAGGCTACCAACCTTTCGGTGGCTGGAAAGGATCGGGTTCCTCGGGCAAGGGCATTGCCTCTTTCTATTATCTGGCGCAGTACCAGCGCGAGCAATCTCAGACGAAAGTGGAATAGGCGATGCAGATAGGCAGCTTACAGGAAGTCATTGATCAATATGTCCACGATGATCAGAGCGTGGCGCTGGAAGGTTTCACCCATTTAATTCCGTTCGCTGCCGGACACGAGATCCTGCGCCAGAAAAAACGCGAACTGCATCTGATCCGGATGACGCCAGACCTGATCTACGATCAATTGATTGGCGCTGGTTGTGCCCGCGCCCTGACGTTTTCCTGGGGTGGCAATCCTGGCGTCGGTTCGCTGCATCGGCTGCGCGATGCGGTTGAGAATGATTGGCCGCGGCCATTAACCATCCACGAACATTCGCACGCAGGGATGGCGGCGGCCTACACCGCAGGCGCGGCGCGGTTGCCATTCGGAATGCTGCGCGGCTACGTCGGAACCGACCTCTCCGGTGTCAACGCGCAAATTCGCCAAGTACGTTGCCCCTATACAAACGAGATAATCGCGACGGTGCCGGCGATCAATCCAGATGTCACCGTCTTGCACGCTCAAGCCGCCGATCGCCA
>QHPP01000230.1 GCA_003219125.1 Verrucomicrobiota bacterium | reverse complement strand
TCGTTCTTCCGCGACGTGAAGGCGTTGCTCACTTTCGCGCAACCGTTTTTGCTGCTCCATCATTTCGCTGATATCAGCGCGATAAATGGCCAGCCCATCGCTGGTGGGATAGATGCGTGTATCAATCCAGCGCCCCCACGGTTTGTAAAAGACTTGGAAATGATCGGGTTGTTGCGTCTCCATGGCGCGATGACAGCGTTGATAGAATTCGGCGCCGACCGCTTCGGGGAAAATTTCCCAGATCACGTGGCCGATCAGTTCTTCCTTCCGTTTTCCCGTCAATTCGAGGACGCGGTTGTTCACGTAGATATAGCGCCAGTCGCGGTCGAGGACGGAGAAAGCGTCGCTGATACTGGCGAGGGCGGCTTCGCGTTGCTCGAACAAATCGCGGACAGCGCGCTGGTGCCGACGCGTTCGTGCCGCCGCTCGCAGCGCGGTTACCAGTGCGACTATTCGCAACGGGGATGGGAGGACGAGCATGTTGGCATCGCCAAGAATTTGAAGCGCACGCTGGCTCGCCTTTTTTCCTTCGCTCCCGGCCTTTGCCAAAAAAATGACTGGCACGTCCGACCAGGGCGGTTGCGTTGCCAGGGCCTTGGCCAAGAGATGCGTTTTCGACGGGACCAGGGTTGTTTGCCGGAGAACAATGGCATCGGTAGAGCGATCAAAGCGCTTGATCAGCTCAGCGAGGTTCTTACAGGCCTGCACGCGGAAGCCGTGCTTCGCCAACGTTGACATCAAACCCTTTCCGCCCGGCACTGCGACTAAAACGGTGCCCGCGGTTTCACCCGGCTTTTCCATTTGCGATCAGCGAGGAATTTACTTCACGGCGGATTATTAGCGAGCGCGATCATGCGATTTGGTACGAGCCGGACTGGCGCTTGCAGCGAGGTGCGTCCGCATTGCGGCGTCTGGCCGCAATGCTTCGGAAGTTAGGCATCCTGGCTGACTCGGAGGGCAAGCTTCCCAGCTTGCCCCTCCTTCTGCGGACAGCCTGGAAGACTGTCGGCCAAGTCAGGCTGGAAACCTAACATCCAAGGCCCGCGGCGCGTGCGCTTCTCGGGACCCAGAGCGGAAATTTCCGAGCGCTGATTGCCTGCACGACATTTCGATGCTGTTATCGCGCATGGTTGAAGGAACTCCGGCCGAGCTTGGTTATCGGATGCCCGCCGAATGGGAACGGCACGAGGCGACCTGGCTCTCCTGGCCGCGGCGCGAAGGAATCAGTTTCCCGGGATCGTTCGATCGGTTATTGCCGACCTTGCGCGCGATGGTGGCAGCGCTGATCGAATCCGAAAGGGTTTGCATTAATGTTTGTAACGGGGCGCACGAAGCGGAGGCGATGGAAGTGCTGCGCGATCTTGATCAGGCGCGCATCACTTTTCATCGCATTCCCACCAACGAACCGTGGTGCCGCGATCACGGACCGATTTTTCTAACGAGAAACAAGCAACCACGTCTCGTCATCGTGGATTGGGATTACAACGCCTGGGGCGGAAAATATCCGCCCTGCGATCTCGATGAAGTGGTGCCGACCCGTGTCGGCGAAATCCTGGATGTCCCGGTTTTTTATCCGCGCATGATTTTGGAAGGCGGCTCAATTGAAGTGAACGGGGCGGGCGCCTTGCTCACGAGCGAATCGTGTCTCCTCAACCAGAATCGTAATCCGAATTTGCAGCGCGATCAGATTGAACAACGTCTGCGCGATTATCTCGGGGTGCGCCAAATCCTTTGGCTGGGCCAGGGGATCGAAGGCGACGACACCGATGGTCACATCGATGATCTGGCGCGTTTTGTTCGCGAGCGCGCGGTCGTGACGGTGGTGGAGGAAAAGCGCGACAGTCCGAATTATCAGGCATTACAGGAAAATCTTGCGCGCTTGCGTTCGATGAAGATCGAGGGCGAGCCGCTGGAAATTTTCGAGCTGCCGATGCCGGGGAGAATCGCGCGCGAAGAGTTGGTTTTGCCAGCGAGCTACGCCAATTTCTATATTGCGAATCATTCAGTGTTGCTGCCAACGTTTGCCGATCCGATGGACGAACCGGCGCGCGAGACGCTGCAAAAATTATTTCCGGACCGGAAGGTGATCGGAATCGATTGCCGCGAATTAATCTGGGGCCTGGGCACGTTTCATTGCCTGACCCAGCAACAGCCGGCAGTGACGTAAGTCTGAGCCGGACTGCCGATTTCCAGCTTTGTGGCCGGGATCGTTGATCCCGGCCGGACCTGATGAAGCGGCGCTATAGGTATTATTTCGGAGGTCGTGTATGTGCTTAGCGTTGCCGTGCTATATCTCATTTCATTAAAACCTCGCTTCAGCGAGGTGCATGGCCGAGTCCCTACCACAACCGCTTTGGCGGTTTACTTGTTCACCGATAAAAAAACCGCTGAAGCGGTTGGGCTCCCACAGGCCTCGTTAACACCCAGCTAAAGCAGGGTGTTAATGGGGGTTTAGTTGGCGCTAAACAGATACGCGATCGTAGACCGCCGCTACAGTTTATCCGCGACCGGCGCCGGTTTGTAACCGCTGGCCAAGATCGCGTCGTGCAGATCGGGCGGGTGGGTTTTTCGGGCATCAAATGTTACGATCACTCGCTCACGCTTTGTATTTACCCGGACATCGCACACTCCAGGGATGCGCATGAGCGGTCCTCGCAATTTGCGGACGCATTCATCGCAATCTTCGCCTTCTGTCGCGATGGCGATTCGCTCCAGTACCGGCTGGTCTGCACTTTCCAGGTTGTGCGGATCAGCTGGATCGAGATGATGTGGATTGAGTGGTTCGACCATCTGTCAATTTACGCGTCGGGACGCGCCGCGCCAGTCGTAGTGTCGTGCTGAGAACTACGGTGCCTGGCCGCTCCTTGATAACAGACGCAATCGCAGACTTTTGTCTTTTGTTCTGGGGAGCGCGGGCTGCTAGCCGGCAGCCTGCCGGCAACATTCGATGCACACCGAAAAAACGGTCCAAACAGAGTCTCGGCAGGCTGCCGAGACTTGCAGGCTGGCAGCCCGCGCTCCCCAGAACGGACAACAGAGTGCAGATTTATTTGGACGCCACCTCTCGCGCGATTGGTTCGAGCACGCGCCAGACATTTTCCACCAGAATTTTATGTCCGGCGGCGTTCGGATGAATACGATCCGGTAGGTTCAGGTTTGGATCGCCCACAACGCCTTCGAGTAAATTCGGCACCAGCGCAGCGTGATTTTTCTCGGCCAGGTCACCAAACATTTTTACAAACGCCGCGACGTATTCGCTGTCCGGTGCCGCGATTGGAACCTGCATCCCTACAATCGTGATCGACGCATTCGGATTGCGCGCTTTCACCTGATCGATCATCGATTGCAAATTCGCGCGGGTCTGTTCGACCGGGATGCCGTGGAAAGCGTCGTTGATTCCAAGCTCGAGAATAAAAATATCGATGGGATGGTCGAGATGCGTCGGGAGACGACGCAGTCCGCCCTCAGTGGTGCTGCCGCTGGCGCTGGCATTGATCACGCGAAAATTCGGACCGAGTGAGCGCAATTTCTCGACCAGCAGCATCGGCCAGGCTTGCCGCGGACTGATGGCAAGGCCTTCCGATAGACTATCGCCAAAGACAAGGATGGTTTTCATCCGCGATGGATCAGTCGGTCGCGCGCAGCCAGGTTGAGCGCAAAACAGCGAAAACAGCACCGCCACCACGACTCCAATTCGCCATTGCCTCGGTCGTTTCCGCATTTTACTTTCTGCGCTCACTCGATTCCGACATTCTCGGAGAATCGCGGAACCTGAAAATATTTTATTATTATGGCAAATTACGGTATCAACGGCTTCGGGCGCATCGGACGCAACGTTCTTCGCGCCATGTCACAAAGCGACGTCAAACGCGTTCGCGCGATCAACGATCTTACCGATACCCGCACGCTCGCGCATTTACTGAAATGGGATTCGGTCCATGGGAAATTCGATGGCGAGATCAGTTACGACGAGCAGAACATTATCGTGCGCGGTCACAAGATTCGGATTCTCAAGGAACGCGATCCGGGGAACTTGCCCTGGAAAGATTTGGGCGTTGAAGTCGTGCTGGAATCGACCGGATTTTTCACCAGCCGGGACAAGGCGGAACTGCATATCAGCAAAGCCGGCGCCAAACGCGTGCTCATCAGCGCCCCGGCAAAAAATCCGGACGCCACCATCTGCATCGGGATCAATGACGACATTTACGACCCGGCGAAAGACACGGTCGTTTCCAATGCCAGTTGCACGACGAACTGTCTCGCGCCCCTGGCCAAGGTGCTGCATCAGAAGTTCGGCGTGCAGCACGGGTTCATGAGCACGATCCACAGTTACACCAACGACCAGCGTATTCTCGATTTTCCGCACGAAGATTTGCGACGCGCCCGCGCCGCGGCCATTAACATTATTCCGTCGAGCACGGGCGCGGCCAAGGCGATTGGCGAAGTGATTCCAGAATTGAAAGGGAAACTAAACGGCGGCGCCTTTCGTATTCCGACGCCGGATGGTTCGGTAACGGATTTCACCGCCGTGCTGGAGAAAGATGCGACGGTGGATGCGATCAACGCGGCCTTTAAAGAAGCGGCCGCGGACAAGAGCTACAAGGGCGTGCTGGAATACAGCGATGAGCCGCTGGTGTCGCAGGACATCGTGGGCAATCCGCATTCCTGCATCTTCGACAGCAAGCTTACGCTCACGCTCGGCAATCGTTTCGTGAAGGTGGTCGGTTGGTACGACAACGAATGGGGCTACAGCAATCGTTGTGTGGAATTGCTGGCGATGCTGGGGAGTTAGAAGCTGGATAGAGTGATGACGTAGTGGAGCAACGAATTCACTTACCTTTCCTAATCGTGCTCGTGCTCCTGCTCGTAATCGGCTCTGATTGAAAGATGAAAATCTATTTTGATCACGAAAAGTTGGATGTTTATCGGGAAGCCATCAATTTTTGCGGGTGGGTTGGCGAATTTCTCGCATCGATTTCGGCCAAGGCGGCAGCGAAAGATCAGCTTGATCGCGCATCAACCAGCATCCCGTTAAATATCGCGGAAGGTAACGGCAAGTTCTCGGCCAAAGACCGCGCTCGTTTTTTTGAGATGGCGCGTGGATCGGCATTAGAAAATTTGCCGTTTCCTTCTGCGATGTTGAGCGGAATGCTGGTTGATGCCCGACCGAGTTGGTCTTTTGCCGAGGCTTTTGCTGCGACTTCACCCAGCAGATCCCCAACCCACCCACAAAAGGCGATTGCTTCCTGATAAACATCAAGGCGTTCGTGATCGAAGTACGTTTTCATAGCTCGATCATGAGTATGAGCAGGAGCATGAGCAAGAGATGTCAATCTCCCAGCATCGCCAGCAATTCCACACAACGATTGCTGTAGCCCCATTCGTTATCGTACCAACCGACTACCTTCACGAAACGATTGCCGAGCGTGAGCGTAA
>QHPP01000229.1 GCA_003219125.1 Verrucomicrobiota bacterium | reverse complement strand
CATTCCGATGGCGGTATTCTCGGGACCGTTCACATTACTCTGGAGCGCACCGGCGCCGACGGCGGTGTTACCAACGCCGACGTCGTTGCTAGACAGGGCCTGAGAGCCAACGGCAGTGTTGAAAGCTGCGCCGTTCCCACTTTTACCATTATGCTGGAGAGCTTGGGAACCGACGGCGGTGTTATTGCTCCCGTCTGGGATGGGGCTCCCGCCTGGATTGGGGCCTGCGTTGTCATGAAGCGCGAGGTAACCGTCTGCGGTGTTGCCAGACGCTCCTACATTACTAAAAAGAGCGCCAGCGCCGGTGGCGGTATTATTACTTGCGGTGTTGTTGAAGAGGGCCTGAGAACCAGTCGCGGTGTTGCCGGCGCCATCCGCGTTGCTAAAGAGCGCTTCAAAACCAGTGGCGGTGTTGTTGTTCCCGGTGGTATTGTGAAAGAGAGCGGCAGAGCCGTTAGCTGTGTTATCGCCGCCGGCTAAGCGATTGTTGGCTGTAGCGCCGGTGTTGCTGAAGAGCGCATTGGCGCCGCTAGCAGTGTTGTTGTTCCCGGTCGTGTTGCTGAACAGAGCGTTAAATCCCGTAGCAGTATTGACGCTACCACTCTGATTTCTCTCAAGCGCCAGGGAACCGGTGGCTGTGTTGTAACGGCCGGTATTATTGGTAAAGAGCGCTCGAGCGCCTAAGGCCGTATTGTTGATCCCACTCGTGAGACTGAAGAGAGCGGCAGAACCCTCAGCTGTGTTGTTATTCGGATAGCCGCCGTCCGGTGCTGGAGTAACCGCCCGGGCCGTGAGCGAAGGCCCGAACCAAGCAACGGCGAGTCCCATCAAAGCGGTGCGGATAAGTTTTGTTACCGTTTTCATTGATCGTTTCCTTTCATCATATTTCTCTAGGCATTTTCCCTTGTAATTGGGCTTGTTATTGTTCCATCACTCTGATAAACAACAAACAGGGTTCAGAATCGATCATCCGACTGCAAAATTTCTTTGGGAAAGCACGCCGTGAATGGGGATCTCACATCGGCTAATCCCGCGAAGGCGGGACGACTATCGGGCGAAGTGGGCGAGGCGCACCAAGTGACCCAGCTATTGGCCGATTGGCGCCAGGGAGAGGAAGCCGCCTTGGAAAAGTTGACTCCTCTCGTTTACGAAGAACTTAGACGCCTTGCTCACCGTTACATGGCGGGCCAGCAGCCTGATCACACTCTGCAAACGACCGCGCTCGTTAACGAAGCCTATCTGCGCTTGGTGGACCAGACTAAGCCCAGCTTTGCCAATCGCTCTCATTTCTTTGCCGTGGCGGCGACGGCCATGCGCCAGATCCTCGTTAACCATGCCAAGGCGCAGCAGCGGCTGAAACGTGGCGGTGGCGCGAGCAAAGTGGACCTGGACACGGCCGCGCTGATCTCGCCGGAACAAACGAAAACGGTACTGGACGTTGATGAAGCCTTAGAGCGACTGGCCGAACTCGATTCCAGAAAAGCCCAGGTCGTCGAGCTTAAGTATTTTGGCGGACTTAATCAGGATGAGATCGCTGAGGTGCTGAAGATCTCGATCGTTACCGTGCGGCGTGACTGGCTCTTTGCCCGGGCCTGGCTGTATACGGAATTGCAGAATGTAGCCTGAATGAATTAAACTCGTAATTGCCCGTTAAGAGGCGGGTCGAACATGGCGCCAGCGCTACAAACGATTGAAGAGACGTTTCACGCCGCCTTGGATTGCGATCCGGACCAACTGAACGCTTTCCTCGATACCCGATGCGGTGGCGATAAAGCATTACGTACCAAAGTTGAGGCGCTCTTGGCGTCGCATCGAAAAGCGGAGACTTCTGTCGAAATTTCGATCTCCGCTGTTGCCGCGAATATCATTGGGAACCGACAACCTGACTCGCTCATCGGCGAAACGATTGGCCACTATCGAATTCTGAAGCGCATTGGCGCTGGCGGCATGGGTGAGGTGTATCTCGCCTCAGACATAAATGCAGGGCGAACTGCCGCGCTCAAAGTCCTGCCCGCGCATCTGGGCAGCAATATGGAGCGTCTAAGACGATTTGAGCAGGAAGCACGTGCCGTAGCCGGGCTGAACCACCCAAACATAATGACGATCTACGAGGTGGGTACTGACGACTCCCGTCGCTACATCGCCAGCGAACTGATCGAAGGCGAAACACTGCATGAACGTCTTGCCCGTGGAGGCGTGGAAATTCGCGAGGCGATTGAAATTGCCATCCAGGTGGCCAGTGCGCTGGCCGCGGCTCACTCCGCCGGCGTCGTGCATCGCGATATTAAACCGCAGAACATCATGCTGCGGCCGGATGGCTACGTGAAAGTGCTCGACTTTGGCATTGCCAAGCTGGCCGAACGAGAAGTGTTGCCAAGTGTGCCAGAAAACGAAGCGTTAAAGTTAGTTGAAACAAATGCCGGCTCGATCCTTGGGACAGTTAGTTATATGTCGCTGGAGCAGGCGCGCGGCGCGCACGTTGATAAGCGGACTGATATCTGGAGCCTCGGAGTCGTGCTTTATGAAATGATAACCGGCCGTGCGCCATTCCCCGGAGACATACCAGGAGAGGTCATGTCTTCAATCGTAGAGAAGGAGCCACTGCCACTGGGACGATACCTGGAGCGCGTTCCACCTGAGCTTGAGCAGATCGTCACCAAGGCTCTGCAAAAGAATCCTCAGGAGAGATTTCAAAGTGCAAACGAATTGCTGGCGGCGCTCAAGCACCTCCTTCATAAATTGGAACTGGCTGCCGAGCTGGACCAATCGTCAGCCAGAGATTCGTCGGCACGCTGGATCCAATCGCCCATTGCAGCGGGAGTTGCAGTCTTGGCAATCGCTCTTGCAGCGCTGTTCCCTTTTTACTGGCTGCGGAAACCACGAACAGCGGCAATCCCCGAAAAAAGCGTTGCAGTTCTGCCGTTCGAGAACCTCAGCGACGACAAGACAAACTCTTACTTTGCCGACGGGATGCAGGATGAAATCCTGAGCGACCTGGCGAAAGTCGGCGAGCTGAAAGTGGTTAGCCGCACTTCGGTAATGCAATACAAAAGCGGAGCCGCGCGTAATCTGCGTGAAATCGCCCACCAACTAGGCGTGGCGCACGTAGTCGAAGGGAGCGTTGAGCGCTCCGGCACGCATGTGCACATCAATGCGCAGTTGATCGATGCGCGGAGCGATCACCGTGTTTGGGGTCAAACTTACGACCGCGAATTGTCCGACATCTTTGCCATTCAAAGCGAGATTGCAAAGAGCATTGCTGATCAGCTGCAGGCAAAGCTTTCGCCGGATGAAAAGAAAGCCATCGAACGTCCGCCGACGAGCGACGTTACCGCATTCGATCTCTACACGCGCGCTAAAAATATTCAGTTAGCCACCACCATCAGAAGCACTGAGAAAACGGATCTGCTGAACGTGGTCGATCTGCTGAATCAGGCGGTAGCACGAGACGCAGCGTTCTTCGATGCTTATTGCCAGCTCGCCTATGCTCATGACATCCTTTATTTCTCGGGTTACGACCACACTCCCGCGCGGCTGGCTCTGGCAGAAGCAGCCGTTCACACAGCGTTCCGCTTGCGTCCCGAAGCTGGTGAAGCGCATCTCGCACGGGCTCGCAATCTTTACTGACGGCAAGGGCGCTGGAATGAATCTACAGAAAACCTTGAGCGAGCGATTGACCTTGATCCGCGCAATGTTTTCATGCTGCAACAGATAGCGCTAAGCTACGATTATCTTCGGCGGTACGCCGACGAGAAGCTGATGCTGGATCGGGTATTGGCCATTGTGCCGAACGACACCGAGACGCAAGCAGCCCGCGCATGGATGGAATTTGAGTCGCACGCCGATACGAGGCCGTTGCATCAGATGATAGATTCAGTGCGGGCTACAAATCCTGCCTTGTTGCCAACGATAGGGGACGCATGGCTCGTCTCTACGCTCGCCGAACGCGACTTTGACGCAGCCACAAATGTTCTCAAGGCGTTTGGCGAAAACAAACCGCATCTCAGCTCAGACAACGTTCCTTTGACCAGCCTGTTCGTGGAAGGCGTGATCGCTCGGATGACGAAAGATGATGCCAAAGCGCGGTCAGCGTTCACCGCTGCGCGGACCGAACAGGAAAAAGCGGTCCAGGCTCAGCCGAATTTCGGTCCGGCCCTGTGCGTCCTCGGTTTAATCGATGCCGGTCTCGGGCGGAAAGAAGAGGCGTTGCGGGAAGGCCAGCACGCCGTGGAACTGCTGTCAGTTGAAAAGGATTCACTCAATGGCGCCGCGCTGATCAAGTATCTGGCGATAATCGCCGCTTGGGTCGGCGACAAGGATCTGGCTTGCGAAGAGCTTGCTACAGCCATTCGTTACCCAGGCTGTCTCAGCTATGGCCACTTGAAGCTGCTTCCATTTTGGGACCCACTGCGCGGCGATCCTCGTTTCGAAAAAATCGTCGCCTCGCTGGCGCCGAAACAATAAGCGCCTTTTCGCCTCCAGGAGCGCCAGGCTTCGCGGGGAGATGTTAGGACGCGATGCAGCTCGGCTTCGGAGCAGACCGCCCAGCCAGGCCTTAACGGGGCAATCGACCGAGCAGCAGTCGCAAAAAGTGCGCGTCCGAAAATGAGCCGCCGTCGGCTTGTCGCACCACGATGAGTTGAAGCGACGGAATAACGTAAAGACGTTGTCCCTCCGAACCGATGCAGGCGACCAGATCGCTCGGGGCATCGCGACAGAGACAGGCATCACGCCAATCCTGGCTTTGCCATTTCGGAATTAGCATCTGCTCGAAATCAAACTCACGTCCGTTGGGTGCAGCACGATTGTTCCACCAACCGAAAGAAAAAGCACGATTGGCCGCCGTTCCGCGCCAGCATTGCTGGAGTGAATTTGGGGAGACAACCGGCCGGCCATTTGCCAAAACAAGCTGTCCGAGTTTCGCCCACTGTTTTGCACTCAGAATCCAACCGGTAGCGAGCAACGGATTGCCGGCCCGATCGGTCAGGTAACGTTGCGAGCCAAGGCTAAGCCGATGCAAAACGTGGCGCTCCAGATAATGAGTTGGCGAATCACCGCGCAATTTTTCCTTCAGTACTTGATGGAAAACCTGGAGCGCGGCTGGTCCATAAATAAACGCCCTTCCCGGCTCCGTCACCATTCGTGCACGCACGGCGGCAGCATCACGGTCTCCTGATTGCGTTTCATGCAGGAAAAACTGCGGCTCGAGTCCGGAATCAAAATCCAGTAATTGCCGGATCGTAACCTGCGCTTTTCGCGGGTCACTTCGCCAACTGGTGATGTTGTTGGCGACATGTTCATCGAGATTGAGCAAGCCATTTTCTGCCGCTGCCAGCGCCGCCAGATCCCAAAACGCTTTCGTGCCGCTGTAAATTTTGTGGGGCGTTTTCGCGTTCTGTTCTAATAGCGTTCGTCCATCTTGAATGGCCAGAAAGGAAACGCCGTGATGCCGCGCCGAATATTCAGCCGCCGCGCTTACTGCGGCTGGGTCGAGCGAAGTAATTGCGCTAGCCGAACCCGGTAGAAAAAGCAGCAAGACCGCCAAACGCTTCATTCCTTCAATTTAGCGCGTGACCTGCCCAATGGAACAACAGGCCTGTGGCCTGTGCGCCAAGCGGACATTTTGTCCGCTTTCTTTTCGCTCCCCAGCGGAGTGCAACTCCGCTGCGCGCACAGACTGGAAAGTCTGTGTTCCGGCGCAATCTCGCACGGCTACCGCTTCACCGCTTTATCGCTTTGACAATTTGGAACAACCCTCACCCCACGCACAAAGGAAAGCGGCAGAAGCCTGCCGCACTCCAAAGCTGACGCGCATTCGAAGCCGCCTTCATATTCGCGAAGCGTTTTGGTGTGCGCCAGCGCGCTGGCGCTCTGGGACCGGCACTGAAACACATGCAACACCCAACTCAAGGCGTCGCAGGCAGACGGGTCGAGGCTTGGGCCAAGACATAGCGCCAGCCAGTCGGAGTCCGAACATAGGTGTCGCTAAACCAAAGCTTATAATCGAACGCTTTGCCATCTTCGGTTCCCTTGGCCCACAACAGCGCAGTTACCACTGCGGTATCGCCCCAAATACGCACTTTGCGCGCGCTGTCCTCCTGATGTTCGTAAACGGCGCGCTTGCCCCGCGCTTCCTCCAGCAGATCAGCTTTCGTGTAGGTTTTTCCCAGACCCGTTACCAAAACAAAGTCGTCTGCCAAAATGCGATCCATCGTCGCGACATCGTTCTGCTTCACCGCAGCCTGATATTCAATATCGAGCGTCTCTACCGCCTTTTCGTCATCAGCCGCGGATCGCGCCTGAGTAGTCGGTTGCATCGTTATCAGAATCCAAATTGCTAGCGCCAAAGAACGCGTAACATTGTTCAATCCGGGCAAAATAGGCCGCCAGGCCCGAATCTTTTTTCTATCAAACATCAATCGTCTCTCTCGGCTTTCGTCCTTCCTCGGCATCATGCAGGTCCACCCAGGTTTGGATATCCTCGCGGTTCTCCCAACCGGCCCGCTTCTTCGCCTCCATTAAGTCGGCGCTGCCTTCATCCCGCCATCCGCGCTTGGCGAGGAAGGCATTCCAGATGGCAATTTCTTCCTCGCTCGGCCTTCTGCCGTTGGCGAAGCACCACTCCAGGATTTCCTCGTCCGAGCCGCCCTCAAGCGTTCGCCTGGCCAGCTCATCGTAATTGACTCCCAAAAACCTGGTACAGCGAGAATCGAAGAAAGTTGGATCCTCCACTCCGCAAAAATATCCGGGCGCCAGTTTACCGGCAGCATTGAGCCTGATCTTGTCCAGCATGCGGGCAAAATAGATCAGACCTTTTGTCTCCTGATAATCCGTGCATGGAGTTTGATCCTGCATCGCGCCAAAACCTCTCGTCCTGTGCTAAAGTGTCAACAGTCCACTTGCGCAGGGAGAACCAGACCACTTTATAATGTTGTTGATCAAATGCTCTCTTTTCTAAAAATGGAGCGCGGAACACAGACTTCCCAGTCTGTGCGCCCGGCGGAGTTGCACTCCGCTGTTAGGCCAAAAGATCACTCCAACGTCTAATAGCAAACTTACGTTTTGAAACCGGTGGTAAATAGAGCGCGCACAAAAAAACGGCGACGACGCTCAATCATCGCTTTCGAAATGATTCGGCTGATCCGGAATTCCGCTGAACCGCTGCATCAGCAACTTTATCGGCAAGTTCGCGATGAATTAATCTCCGGCAGTTTTACTAATAACTCGTCCCGTCTTCCCTCTTCTCGCGCGCTGGCCGCTGATCTGGGGATCTCCAGACTCACCGTCAATCTCGCCTTCGAAAAGCTCCATGCGGAGGGTTACCTTCGAACCAGAATCGGATCGGGCACATTCGTTGCCGATTCTCTGCCCGAAACTTTCCTGAGCTCGCGCCGGCCCAAGACGCAACTGCTGATCGAGCGTCCACCCCGCCTTTCCAACCGGGTAAGAAATATCCCGGATAAACGCGCTGGAAAACAGTTTGATTTCGGGATTGCCGGGCCGCCTGGAGTTTCCTTTGTTCCAGCGTTGGCGGCGCTCGACGAATTTCCCATCGAAATTTGGGAGCGCCTCCGAGGACAAGTCCTCGCCAATAAGGGTGCTCATTTGCTCCAATACGCGTCGAGCCGCGGCGACCCCGACCTGCGCAAAGCGATCGCGGCCTATCTGTGTGATTACAGAGGCGCGCGCTGTCATCCGGACCAGATCATTATCACTGCTGGGACGCAGCAGGCGATGATGATCAGCGCGATGGCGCTGGTAAATCGCGGGGAGGTAGCGTGGATCGAAGATCCGGGATTTTACCAGGCTCGCCGCGCTTTCGGTTTCGCCGGAGCGACGGTGGTTCCGCGGCCAGTGGATCGGGAAGGAATCGTGATCGCGCGGCCATCGAAACAGGCAGCACCAAAGATAATTTACGTCACCCCTTCTCATCAGTTCCCGCTCGGCATGACGATGAGTCTCGCCCGCCGGACCGCGCTGATTGATTTTGCGCGCGACCGCGATGCCTACATTTTCGAGGACGATCATAACTCTGAGTTTCGTTTCACCGGTCCTCCGCTCCCATGTTTACAAGGACTCGATAACTCCGGCCGCGTGATCTACGCTGGCACCATGAGCAAGATCCTCTATCCATCCTTGCGTTTGGGTTATATCTTGACGCCAGAGCAGTTAGTAGAGCCGATGATCAAGATCCGCGCGGTCACGGATCAGCATTCGCCGGCGATAGACCAGGCGACTCTAGCTCGATTCCTGACCGAGGGATATTTCCTGAGTCACATCAAGCGCATGCGGAAACTTTATTCCGATCGGAGAGACTTCTTCATCGAACAATTCAATAAGCTGTTAAGCGATTACTTTATTCTGGAAGTCCCGGAAGCTGGCTTACATTTCGTCGCCTGGTTGCGGCGGAAAACAGATCTACCGTTCATCACCCGGGTTTGCGCGGAAATCGGCATCAGGCCGTCGCCGCTATCCTCATGCTTCATGAAAGCGGAGCTGGACCCTGCGCTTACCTTCGGGTTCGCAGCCTGGTCGCGAGCACAAATTCGCGAAGGCCTGATTAAGTTCGCTTCGGCACTTAAACTAAGGGCTTCTCGCTCCTCGACTGAAACTGCGAAAGAAAAAAGGTTGTAGCTGAAGTCGCAGCCATTTCTCGTCTACCTCTGGCGAAAGCTATCTGTCTCTGCTTATAGGGCAGGCGCCTCGCCTGTCAACGTCAGAAACGGCAACCGACGCGGTTGCCCTACAATTTAGAAGTCGTCGAGGTTA
>QHPP01000228.1 GCA_003219125.1 Verrucomicrobiota bacterium | reverse complement strand
CGCCGCCGCTTCCAGGGCTCCGGCCGCGCCGAGCGCGTGACCGTGCATGGATTTCGTGGAGCTGACCGGAAGCTTGTCCGCGTGCGACCCGAAGACCTGGCGGAGCGCGCGCGTTTCGGTGGAATCGTTCGCTGCCGTGCCGGTGCCATGGGCATTCACGTAATTGATTTGCTCGCGGGAAAGCCCGGCATCATCGAGGGCGTCGTTCATGGCACGGGCAGCTCCTTCAGGGAGAGGATTGGTGAGATGATGGGCGTCGGCCGACATGCCGAATCCGGCAAGCTCGGCGTAAATTTTCGCACTGCGCGCGCGCGCATGTTCTAACGTTTCTAGGACCAGCATAGCAGCGCCTTCGCCAAGAATGAGGCCGCCGCGATTTTTCGAGAAAGGACGGCAGGTGTCCGGCGCGACCACCCGCATCCCCTCCCAAGCCTTTAAGTGACCGAAAACAATTGGCGCTTCGCTGCCGCCGACGAGCGCGCAATCCAGTGTACCCTGTCGGATCAGCCAAAATGCCTGTCCGATTGCGTGGTTCGCGGAGGAGCAGGCGGTGGAGGTGGTAAAGGTGGCGCCAGTGAATTTCTGTTCCATCGCAACGTGGCTGGCGACAGCGTTGCTCATGATGCGCGGGACAGCGGTGGGCGAAAGACGCGACTTATTTTCATGATAAAGATCAAAATAAAACGCGTCTTCGGTCCCCATGCCGCCCAGGCACGATCCAGTAATAACGCCAGTGCGCGCGCGCAGTGCATCGTTCCACGTCAGCGCCGAATCGGCGATGGCATCGCGCGTGGCAACAATGCCGAGCTGGGCGAAACGATCGAGCCAGGTAACATCGGAAAAATGATCAGTGGGTTCGAATCCTCGGATCTCGGCCGCATTATGAAAACGCAGCCTCGAGGTATCCACTTGAGTGATTGGGCCGATACCCGAACGGCAGGCGCGCAAAGATTCTTCGAATTGTGCGACGGTATTGCCGATGCTCGAGAGCACCCCAACGCCGGTGACGACGACGCGGCGCATCGCTAGTTGGAGAGCGAACTTTTCGCTTTCAGCAACTCCTCCACGCCGTGAATCGCTTCTTCGACGGATTTCATTTTCACGGCTTCCTCATTGGGAATGTTGATGTCGAATTCTTCCTCGAGCGCGAAGATCATGTTCAAGGCATCAAGCGAATCCATCTTTAGGTCTTCGAAACGGGTGACGGGAGATAACTCTTCCGGCGCCATTTTCTTGTTCTTGGCGATGACGCGAATGACCCTTTGCGCGATAGCTTCTTCACTCATGCGCGCGCACCATAAACGCCGCCGGCGCGTATTTCGACTTTGAATTTTGGGATGCCCGCTTGTTAGAATATCGAGGCAATCCTGCAGTTACAAATTATAAGCCTTCCACCAGAATCATCCGGGTCTTGGCGGTGCGGTGGCGCATTTTGCGCGGCTCGGCATATTCGGGACAATTGAGCCAGGCCTTGGCGCGTTCCATATTTTCAAATTGTAGAACTACGATGCGTTTTGGTTTCCAATCGCCTTCCAATGTTTCGCACGCGCCACCGCGGACAATATATTGGCCACCGTGTTGCGCGACTGTTGCGCCCGCGCGCTTTTTGTATTCTTCGTAACCGACGGGATCGGTGATTTCGATTTCAACAATGATGTACGCTGGCATGTCTTAAGGTGTTGCCAAAGGCGCGCGGCCCGCAATGACAATTAAGTGGGAGCGGCGAGAATGCTCTTTTCTTTCGTCCGGATAGCGCAGGCTGCCAGCCTACCGGTTTCGGCTGCTAGCCGAAACCTTTCTGAGAAATTTTCGTCGGCAAGCTGCCGACGATTGCAGGCAAGCTGCCTGCGTCCCCCAGACCGAAGAGTGAGTCGCGAAATCGAACGACAATTGGAGGGGCGAGCTGCTGCGAGCCCTTTCCTCGCGGCATGGCAGAGCTCCGCCCTCCAACTTTTACCCTTCCTTCATGATCGCATCGATTCGGGCCAGGTGGTCTGAAGTCAGTTGCCAATTTGCCGCTTTCGTGTTCGCGCGAACCTGTTCGGGCTTGCTCGCGCCCGCGATAACCGATGCGACTGGTTTGTACGAAAGCAGCCACGCGAATGCCAGCTCGAGAATGGTGTGATTGCGCGTTTCCGCGAATTCGATCAACGACTCGACGATTGCTAGATTTTTCTCCGTAAATACTTTCGGTCCCCAGGCGTCTTCGGCGCGACTTCCTTCCGGCGGTTTTTGTCCTTTCCGATATTTCCCGGTGAGCAATCCGCTGGCTAACGGGAAATAAGGAAGAAATGCGATGCCACGTGCTTCGCATTCGGCTAACACGCCATCCTTTTCCGGCTCGCGATGAAACAAACTAAACTCGTTTTGCACACTAACAAAATGCGCGCGGCCTTTGGCTGCATCTGCTGCTTCCCGGATTTGCGCGACGGAAAAATTCGAGCAACCGATCTCGCGCACTTTTCCGGCATGCACCAGTTGATCGAGCGCACCGAGCGTGTCGGCAATTGGCGTCTTGGGATCAGGCTGATGCAACTGATAAAGATCGATCCGATCTGTCTTTAACCGGCGCAAGCTCGCTTCGATCGCTTCCCGAATATACTGCAGTGACGCGCCTTGCTTTCCTTTCTCCATTTCCATTCCGAACTTCGTCGCCAGAATGATTTGATTTCGCCGGGCTCCGAGCGCGCGTCCGAGGAAATCTTCGCTCTGGCCTTTGCCGTAACGATCGGCCGTATCGAAAAACGTAATGCCCGAATCAATCGCCGCGTCAATGACCTTCGCGCTCGCGTCTGCATCGATGCGCCAGCCGAAATTATTGCAGCCTAGTCCGACCACGGAGACATCGAGCGACCCAATCTTGCGCGTTCGCATTATTCAAAATGTGGAAGCGACGCTGAATCGCAAGCGACAACCGATTTGCGAACCGTGTTGCTTCAATTTCCCGGTAGCGCCCGCGTTTCGTGTATTGGTTTCGGCGGCTCGCCGAAAAGATTGTTTCCGGCAAGTTGCCGGAAACTGCGGGCCGGCAGCTTGCGCTGCCCAGAGAAACGCCACGTAAAATTGTAGGTGCAGCGATTCCTCGCTGCCGATCCGTAAATAGCGACCAGAATGGTTGCCCTACAAAAGGTGCGGCGTGCGTTTAGTATCACGCGTGAACGTGGCCACGCGCGGAATCCTTTTGCGCAAACGAAAGCTGAGCGATACCAGCCTCATCGTTTCGTGGTGCACCGACTCGCTTGGCATTATCCAAACCGTTGCCCGCGGTGCCCGACGACCGAAAAGTCCGTTCCGCGGACAGCTCGACTTGTTCTTTGAAGCCGAGTTATCAATCGCGAAAAGCCGCAAATCGAATTTGCATACCCTGCGTGAGGTTGCGCTGCTCAGTACATTCGCCGGAATTCGAACTGATCATCGGCGCACCCAGGCCGCATCGTATTTTGTCGAGTTGATCGAAGTCTGTACCGAGATCGAACATCACGAACCCGAGATTTTTCATTTGCTCGAGCGCGCCTTCGGCTATCTCGATCAGCATGATCCCGACGAGCGCGCGATTACTCATTTTGAAACAGAACTCGCCCGTATCACCGGGGTGCACGGAGCGAAACCAAGTCCAGCAATGGCGCTCGGACACCTCTTTGGCCGGTTGCCGTCGTCGCGTCCAACGTTGCTCAAATTACTGGCGCGCGATAAGGATAAGTCATGAAGGTTCTCCGTTTTCTTCTCGCCCTGCTGTTATTGGCACCGTTCTCCGCGCCAGCTGAAACTTACAAGATCGACAGCGGGCATTCGCAAATCGCTTTTAGCCTGCATCAATTTGTCAGCAGCGTACGCGGCGAGTTTCATCGCTTCAGTGGAACGATCGAAGTGGATCGCGACCATCCCGAGCATTCATCCGTTACCGCCAGAATTTCTGTCGGGAGCATCGATACCAAAATTGAAAAACGCGATCATCATTTGCTCAGTCCGGAATTTTTTGATACTGCAAAATTTCCCGAGATCACATTTAAGAGTCGAAATGTAAAACGTATCGGCGAAAACAGCGGCGACATCATTGGCGATTTCACCATGCACGGTGTGACCAAGCCGATGACTTTGCATGTGAAATTGGCCACACCTCCGAGCGGTGAGTCCCTTCCAGAGCGCACTCGATGGATCGTCACCACGAATCCGATTAATCGCAAAGACTTCGGGCTAATGTTCAGCGGTGCTACCGAATCGATCTCCGGGATCAGCGGCAACGTCATGCCGACGATCGAGATCGAGGCGGTGCGCGCAAAGTGATGCACGCTTTGATTTCGCCAAAGTGCAAGGCCCGGTGAAGAATGGCGTTGGCCAAGGAAAATACCGAACACAGACTTGGACGTCTGTGTGGCGCACAGGCGAGCACGCCTGAGTTTCCTGCCGCTCAGCCTTTCATCCCGGTTAACGCGACGCCTTGGAGGAAGTAGCGTTGGGCGAAGAAGAAGATTGCGATTACCGGCAGCATCATGAGAAGTGAACCGGCCATTAACATGCCGATGCCGGCGCTGGTGCCGGGCTGGAGCGATTGAATTTGGAAGGCGTAAAGGCCGAAGGAGAGGGGATAGAGCCGTTGATCGGCTAGATAAATGAGAGGTCCCATGAAATCGTTCCAAGTGGCAAGAAAAGTGAAGATAGCGATGACAAGGAGGGTGGGACGTACGAGGGGCAGCATAATATGCCAGTAGATGCGGAGAAAACCGCAGCCATCGAGACGCGCGGCATCTTCCAGGTCGCGGGGAATGCCTTTGAGAAATTGGCGTAGGAGAAAAATGCTGAAAGCGGAGCCAAAGAAACTCATCACCCAAAGCGGCTTGAGCGTATTGTACCAGCCAAGTTTTTGCATGATCAGGAACTGCGGAATCATTGTAACCTGCGCCGGAATCATCATTGTCCCGAGAAGGGCGGCAAAGCAGATACCGCGGCCAGGCCAGGGCAGACGGGCGAAAGCATAAGCGGCGAGCGAACAGCTGAAAAGCGTGCCAATGAGGTTTAATATAACGAGAAATAGACCGGTCCCGACATAACGCCAGAAGGGAATGTAATCGAGGGTCAGACGATAGTTGCGCCAAATTTTTGCCACCCACGCGCCGAGCACGCTGGTGCGATGTAGTTCCAGCGTAATCCTAACTTCGTTCGGGCCGCGAACCGCCGATCCACCGGCATCCTTTAGGAGTGTCCAGGTTTTGATTTTGGTAAGCGAGTCGTCCGCGCTCCGTTCCTGCCAGGTAGCAGCTTGCCAGTTGTAATCGGCGAGATAAACCGCGCGCTCGCTGACAAAGCGATGGCCGAGTTTCTCCACCGTCATACGCAATGTGTGCCAAGTGTCATCGGGCTGGAAATAGAATTGCAGGCGGCGTAAACGGTCGATCGAAAAGCTGGTGGTGAAAGTTTGTGACAAGAT
>QHPP01000195.1 GCA_003219125.1 Verrucomicrobiota bacterium | reverse complement strand
ACAAAGGAATACGTCATTTTTAGCGCGCATTGGGATCACCTGGGCAAACATCCTGAGCTGCAGGGCGATCACATTTTCAACGGCGCGGTGGATAACGCTTCTGGGGTCGCCGCGGTGATCTCGCTCGGACGCGCATTTACCAAATTGAATCCGCTGCCGAAACGCACTTTGCTTTTTCTGGCGACCACGGCGGAAGAAGCGGGATTACTCGGTGCAAAATACTATGCCATGCATCCCCTTTACCCACTCGAGAAAACGCTGGCTGATATCAACATCGACAGCATGAACGTCTGGGGGAAAGCACGCGACATCGAGGATACCAGTTTCGGCATGTCCACGCTGGATGATGCACTGGCGCGAGTGGCACAAGTAGAGGGACGCACCGAATTCGACCTCCACGATTACCATCAGGTTTCCGACGAAGTGAAACCGGATTGGGATTTGTCCGGCGCGGTGCAGGACGCGCAACTGCTCTTCGTAGTCGGGGATGAAGTTGCCAACGGCGACAAATTCCCGCAATGGAAAGCCGGCAACGAGTTTAAACCGAAGCGCGATGCGATGATGAGGAAACCATAACGCTAGCAGCGGAACCCCATGGAGACTCGTCCGTTTCAATTTACCGGACGCATTCGCAGTTTTCATTACGCCATTGCGGGCATAATCCGAATGGTGCGCTGCCAGCACAATGCCTGGATTCATGCGATTGCGACGGGCGTGGTGATCGCAGCCGGATTCTTCTTCCATCTCTCGAGTTCGGAATGGTGCTGGATCGTGCTCGCGGCCTCGACGGTTTGGACCGCGGAAGCTTTGAATACTGCATTCGAATTCCTGGCCGACGCGACGTCGCCGAATTTTCATCCCGTCGTGCGCGACGCGAAGGATGTAGCTGCCGGGGCAGTGCTGATCACGATAATCGCATCATCAGTGATCGGCGCGATTATCTTCTGGCCACATGTGCAGGACTTGCTGAAGCAGTAATGTGATCGACCGGCCTCGAAATTTTTTGCCATGGCGAGTGATTGCGTAAGTCCGGCTCGAAGCGAGACGTCTCTTGCTATTTTTTTGGAGACCAATAGTTAGAGATGGAAAGCCTGGCCTCGCCGGCTACCGTCGTCTGCGTTGCAGCCTCGACTCCGCTCGGACTGACAAAACGCAGGCATAATCAAGATAGTCGTTGATCACCGCGGGGCGAGGCAATAACACATTCATGAACGCTTCCATCCCCATCCTTAGCGCGGTGATTGGAGCGGTGGTGCTACTGTTTGGGCGCAAACTTTTCTGGCTCTGCGTAGCGGCGATCGGGTTTGCCGCTGGCGTGACGCTGGCTTCGCACCTCGTGAGCGAGCCGACACCGTTGCTCCAATTGACTTTCGCTATCCTGCTTGGCTTCATCGGCGCATTACTAGCGCTGTTTTTGCAAAAACTCGCAATTGGGCTGGCCGGTTTCGTTGCCGGCGGCCGGCTTGCGGTTGGTTTGGTGGCGACATTTCTGGTGCAATATGCGTCGCATTACTGGCTTACTTTTATCATCGGCGGATTGATCGGTGCGCTTTTGCTTCTGATGTTGTTCGATTGGGCGCTCATTTTTGTCTCGTCACTGATCGGCGCGCATCTGATTACGAGCGCGATTTCTTTGCCACCGACGGGCGAAGTGTTGTTATTTACGGCCCTCGTGCTTCTCGGTTTTCTTATTCAGGCAGCGTCGATGCGAAGGAAGGGCACGGTAGCGGCTTAGTCTTCTTGATTGCGCAACGGCATCCTTCACTCTCGTTCGGGGTGACGCAGGCGAATCGCTGATTTTCCTTGAGTCGGCGACGTGCACGGGATGTCGTTAAGGCGCATGAGATGCGTTCCGCTCTATTTCATTTTTACTCTGTGCGCGCTCGTTTCATGCGGGCGCAAAGGTTCAACCGTGCGTGGACCTGAATCTTCTCCGCCGGCGGCATCTGCCGCCCCGATCCAATCAAGTGCCATACCGTCAGCGCAGCCTTCACAAACGCCGCCAAGCGATTTCGCCCAGGCCGCGCAATCGATTCGACCTAGCGTCATAATCATCTCCGTTTTCGATGAAACCGGGCACTTAAGTGCAAACGGACACGGCTTCTTTATTTCCGACGACGGAAAATTCATTGCCGATCGCAGTGTGATGGTCGGCGGGGTGAATGCGGTCGCGAAGTCGGCTGATGGTGCGATTTACAACGTGTCGGGCGCGCTCGCCCAAACGCCAGCGCAAAATCTGGTGCTTTTGAAAGCTGACGCGACGCGGACATTGCCATTTGTTGTGCCAAGTGCGAGAGCGCTGCCGGACATCGGCGGCAATGTCGCAGTTGTTCTCAGCCCGGTTGAACGGGCTAAGTCGGTGGTGCTCGAGGAAAAAATCACGGGACGCTTTTCCGACGAGGCGGGTGAATGGCTTGACGTGACGCCCGCTCTGCCGAAAACGAGCGCTGGTGCACCCGTCATCGATGAGCGAGGCGAGGTCATTGGCATCGTTACTTTTCGCGTCGGAAACAATTCGTGCGCGATCAGGCCTGCTGCTACCGCTGGCACTTTACTGGCACAAGTTACACCGAACATGACCGCGAGCTGGCAAACCCTGGCGCCGTCGCCTTTAAGGACCGCGAGCGCATCACCTACGGCCAACCGAAGTCCAACACCGGCGAAGATTCCGCTGAAAGGATCAAAACTTATTTATGCACCGGCGCCACGTTATCCATCGGAGGCAAAACAGTTGCGTGGAGGAGGTGTACAAGGGTCAGGCAGCTTTCGCGTTTTGTTCGACACTAACGGTCATGTAGTTGCGGTCCAAACGCTACGCTCGACCGGCAATTCATCGCTGGATCAAGCGGCCGTTTCCGCACTTCACGAGTGGCGTTCGGAACCAGGGCGCGAATGGAGTCTCGTGGTACCGATCACGTTTAAGCAATAGCGCCGGCAGGAAACCCCGCGGAAATCCCAGAAACTAAATCCCAAGCTCCAAACAAAATTCAATCAACAACTCCTTTGAGTTGAAAGTTGGAGTTTCCTTGAAATTTGGAACTTTGAATTTGGAATTTCGCGCCGATGGCGCGCTCAGTGTCGAAAATGACGAACCCCGGTGAAAATCATTGCCATCTCGCGCTCATCGGCAGCCGCGATTACCTCTTCATCGTGCATTGATCCGCCCGGTTGAATGGCGCAGGTGGCACCGGCATCGGCGGCGGCGATGAGACCATCCGCGAATGGGAAAAACGCGTCGCTAGCGATAGCGCTGCCTTTGAGAGAGAGACCCGCTTCCTGTGCCTTCCAGATGGCAATCCGCGATGAATCGACCCGCGACATTTGGCCTGCTCCGATAGCAAGCGTGCGGTCAGGCGCCGCATACACGATGGCATTTGATTTCACATGTTTGACTACCCGCCAGCCGAACCGCATCGCTTCCAGTTCATTTTGTGTCGGCTGGCGTTTTGAAACCACGCGTTCTGCTTCTTCGCCCCCGATATCTGCCTCCTGCACGAGCAAACCGCCGCAGACGGAACGAACGTCTTTTTTCTGCGAAAGTTCCGCATACGGACCAAGCAATCGAATAAGCCGCAGATTTTTTTTCTTTTGCAAAATCGTGCGCGCCTCTCCCGAGAATTCCGGCGCAATAATCACTTCGCTGAAAATTTCGCTAATGACTTTGGCCAGCGATTCGTCGATCTCGCGATTACAAATGATGATGCCGCCAAAGGGCGCCTGCTTGTCCGTCGCAAAGGCTTTTTCCCAAGCCTGGCGGAGACCGGGATCGCTCCCGACTCCGCACGGGTTGGTATGCTTCAAAATCGCAACCGTTGCTTCCTCGAAGTCGCCGATCAAACCAGTGGCCGCGCTGATGTCGAGAATGTTGTTAAACGAAAGATCCTTGCCGTGCAGTTTTTCAAAGTGCCGATCAAAATCACCGTAGAGCGCGGCTTTCTGATGCGGATTTTCGCCGTAACGCAAATGCGTCACCAGCGGCATCGTCAGTGAAAAAGAGGCATCGGTGGTTTGCTCCTGGTTCAGGAATGTGCTGATGGCGCGATCGTAGGAGGAAGTTTTAACGAACGCTTTAATGGCGAGACGCTCACGCAACTTCAACGTCGTCTCGCCGTCGTTATCGCGCATGGCTTCGAGGACGAGATTGTAATCTGCCGGATCGACTACAACGGTGACGCTCTCATAATTTTTGGCCGCGCTTCGAATCATCGATGGCCCGCCGATATCGATATTCTCGATTGCTTCCGCCAGGGTCACATCAGGTTTCGCAATTGTCTGCTCGAATGGATAGAGATTGACCACAACGAGGTCGATCGGCTCGAAACCCTGTTCGCGCGCTTCCTTTTCATGCTTCGAGTTGCCCCGTTTGTAGAGCAATCCGCCGTGCACCCGCGGATGCAAAGTTTTCACGCGCCCTTCCAGCACTTCCGGGGAGCCAGTGAAGCTGGATATCTCGCGCACCGGCACCCCATTTTTGCGCAACAGTTCCGCAGTGCCGCCGGTCGAGATGATGTCGACGCCCTGTTTCTCGAGAGCGTGCGCGAATTCCGCGATTCCTTTCTTATCGGAAACGGAAATCAAAGCCCGGGTGATTTTCATCGAAAAGGTTAAAAGGTTAAAAAAATTACAATGTTAAAACGGTTCAGAATCACGTTTTAACGATTTAACAATTTAACGTGACGAAGTCAGCGATCCAGAATCACATTCTTCGCCGCCGGATACAGCACCGGGCAGCAACCGATCGTTTCGCAGAACGCTTTACTGAAGTGACTCAGACTGGAGTAGCCGACTTCGATTGCCGCTTCGGTAACATTAAATCGGCCGCTGCGTAAGAGTTCGGCTGCGCGTTCCATCCGAATGTTGCGGAGATATTGCGGAATGGTGAGGCCGACTTCGCGCGAAAAAATCCGGCTTAAGTAAAACGGACTGCAACCGACTTCCTGTCCGAGCATCTCCAATGTCGGCGGGTTGGCCAGATCGCGCGCCAGCAATTCCTTGGTCCGTTCTACTCGGTCGCGCGCCACTCGCTTTTGTCGCATGCAAAAAAATTCCGGATCTTTCGGTTCGAAGAGAAAATGCGCCATCAACTCGAGCGCTTTGCTTTGATACCAGAGAATTTGGGCGGCTTTCGCCACCGGCGGATCTGCCAGCGTCGCTACCACATTCCGTTGTTGGATCGACATGGGTCGCGCTGGCGCGACGACGTTTTCATTTTTCTCGCCAAAAATCACCCGCCGGATCTCCGGCTCGAGATCGGATTCGTTCTGGACGAGCTGCTTTTGCAAATGTTTTCGCGAAAATTCCAGGGTGACGAATTGATGATGGTCATGCGCGCGGCGTGAGGCCGGCAATTGCTCGTCCCCAACTGCGTAATAGCCAGAATCACCCGGCACATAGTCGCTCTGCCTTCGTCCAAGTGGACCGACCGCGCCGTGCCCTTGCAGGTTCAAACAAAACTCGAGACTGCGCGGATGAAAACTGCGGCCCCAATCGAACGAACGCTCCGTGCGAAAGTCATGCCATTCCACGGCGACGCCGAATTGATCGACATCGCCGTAGAGCGGGCGCCATCCATCTTTCACTTCACGCCAGGCGTCCACCTCGGCCGCACATCTGGAAATCATTCCGCTTAATTACGAATGTTGCGGCGCGGAATGCAAGGCTGGTTTCTTTTCCTCGAAGGCGGCGCGGTCCCACTTTGCCAGGGTGGAAGCGGCGTCATAAGTGCTTTGCGCAAACTCCAGGATCGTATCGCCAGGTGATTCCGCGCGGCGAACATCCTCATACGGCAGAACGAATTCGCGCAACTGCGGATGAAACGAGGCCGCCGCCGGCTTAACTTTCGCATCGGCGAAACCATCAGGCGATGAATAGGCATACGAATAGAAGAGCGCCGTGGGAATTTGGTCGTTGCCCGGCCAAAAACCGAGACTGCTCACTTCTTGCGAATAGGCTTCGCGCGTGATCGCGTCGGGCAAATGGGGGATGCCGCCCGGATGTGGCGGCGCGGGCCGGCCGGAAAAGCGCGTTACCGCGAGATCGAAGCTGCCCCAGAAAAAATGGACCGGGCTGCACTTGCCGCAGAAACGCGAACGAAATTCCTTGAAAACCCGATCAGCCTGCAAAAGCACGCGCCAGAACCGATTGGCGTATTCCGCATCGTAAGCCGCATGTTTCTCATCGCGGTCAAACGGGATCGCCTCCAGCGTTTCGTTCGGCTTCATCCCGATCTGCACTTCAATGCCGAGTTCTCGCAATTTACTCATCATCTCGTGATAGAAAGTTGCCACACTTTGTGGCTGCAATATGAGCTCGCGCTCGTCGCCCTCTGCGGTGGTGATCTGTAGTTCATGGCGGACAAAATCGAACTCGATTTCAAAAACCCGGGTGCCATACGGAATGAGCGAAGTGGTTAAGCCACGCGCAGTGACGTAAAGGGTTACGCCCCACGAGTGGTTGATCCAAGGGCCTAGTGCCAGCCGGACTTTGCCGACAATCTGCGTCCACAACTGCAACGTCGCACACGTCTCGCGCCACGCCGCGTAATCGAGCGACGGCCAGGTTTGCTCGCGTGATTCTTCAGGCACGGTCAGTCCTTGCCGCGAATGTAATCGGCAAAATTATGGCGCACCCGCTTGAAGGTTTCCTGCGCCTGTTGGCGGGCGCGATAAAAAGTGTGACGGACGCTGCGCATGATCGGGTTGTCGCCGCTGTGTTCCTCGTCTTCGACCTCTCCCTCACGGCGATCTTCCACTACCGCATCCATGGGCGCGCCGGCAAACATTCCTTCGGTGCGCGTGACGGTTCCCTTATTTGCGCCGACGTAAATCGTGCCCACAGGCCGGCGATTTTGATTTTGCAAAGTAACAATCCAGGTCGCATCTCCACGTTCGTTGGTGCGCAGGGTATAACTAACGAGCGCGAAAGGGACGTGCGATGAATCCGCGGTGCGGCTTGCCACTTCGTAGGCACCGCTGGAATCGAGATTCAAGCGCGCCGGGTTGATGGTGGCGCCTTGCGGCGTGCCCGTAACCTGGCGAGTGGAAACACGATTGGAACTGATGTGCCCATCCGTGACTTCGACTTCGCGGATTCCACCGCGGGCATTTGGATCATCAATCAAAATTCGCCAAGTGGCAGGTTGCGGGCTCCCATCGACTCCTGTGACTGAGACAACGCGATTCACGAAATCGCGGTTAACTTGATTGCCGACGACGCGAAGAGCGTCATAGGCGGTGGGATTCATTTGTGCGAAAACGGAGGCAGCAGAGAGGAACATTACGGTGGCAAAGATTCTTACCATGTTCGGAATGGAATCTCGCTTTTGGTTCGTGTCCACAGTCGTCTTGGCGTTTTTCGTCCGGGGAGCGCACGCTTCCAGGTGCACTTCGCGGCCACTTGGAAGACGGGCCTGCGGCCTGTGCGCCGAGGGATTTTTTAAACCGCTGCCTCGGTAACCCGCTCCACACTGCTCGGTCAGCAGAGTAAAACTCCGCTGGGCACACAGACTGGAAAGTCTGGGTTCCTTGTTCAATCATGCGCCGCGCCTGTGACCGCGAGGCACGCATCTTTCTGCGATCAAACACTTGAAGCAATGTTAACTCTCGCCAGCGTGATCACCGTCGGAATGAAAAAAAGGAAGCTCGAGTTTTCCAGCCATCCCGGCAACCTCGCGCTGATGCGCAATTTCGTGCGCCATTTTCTCGACAGCATGCCCATTTCGGAGCGCGAGCGTACTTTGATGGTGTTGGGTGTGGATGAGGCGTGCACAAATATTATCCGACACGCTTACGAGCTGCGCTACGATCAGCTCATTGCCCTCTCACTTGAGGCCCGCCAAGATTGCGTGCGAATGCGACTTCGCGATTATGGAATGCAACCGCCGGCAGAAGCGCTGCATCGCCGAAGACGACGTGATGGGGTTATCAGACCAGGCGGTCTTGGTCTGATGATGATCCGCAACGCGTTCGATCAGGTGGATTATATTTTGCG
>QHPP01000194.1 GCA_003219125.1 Verrucomicrobiota bacterium | reverse complement strand
TGAAGGGTCTCAAGACTCTGAGCCGATCCTCCTACCAGTCGCCGTCACCACCGGATTTTGTGCTGATTGATTATCGTGAGTCGGCCACCTTCGATCCGGGCGCGGGCTTCTATCATCCGACCATGAAAACAGTCGACGGCCGGATCATCCCGTCGAGTGATCGGCTGCTGCACGATTTTCTGAAAAAGGCAGCCTGGACTGTGGACGAGCAAGATGAACTTACACTGTTGCGGAATTTGGGGAGCCGGAGAATGCCCGTTACCTCTGAACAATCTTCATCGGGCGATGACGAGACAGGCGTATTTTCAATCGGTGCGACCCGACTCTTGAGTATCGGAACCACAGGCGAGACCGTCTCTCGATCCCGGCCGCTGGAAGTTCATTTGCGCTGGAAATTCCACGGCGAGCGCGATGTTTTTCCGTGGATGCTTCTCAGGTTATCGCGCGATGAAAAAGCGACAGTCGCGGTTTTAGTGAAGGGTTTATGCGCTCCTGAGGCGACCGAGGGAATATACACCGAGAACTGGCGCGTCTTGACAGCGGTAGGTTTGCTACCCGGCGATTACTCTCTTGAGGCTCTCTTTGTCGATAACAGCAAGCGCGCCTGGTTCGAAAGCACGGGTGGTGCCGGCGGCGAATCAACCTTGTTGTCCGCGCCGGTTTCGTTAGGTCATATCAAGGTAGAACAGTAAGAATCAGCGGAAATTGGCCGCCCAAGGAGCGCCCCGTTTTTAGGCCCGACGGGCTTGGCCCGCTGAAGCATCTTGTCTTTTGGCACCTACAGTGCTTATAATGTGCTTTCGATGATTCAGGCGAATTGTCGGGCGCGGTTTACCGCAGCGGATTTCGATTTTGTCGTTCGCACTCTGGCACGTTCTCAATCCGAATCGGTCTCCCTAGTCGATCTCCTCGCGGATTCCGAGACTCGCGATTCCGTTATCGATTCGCCGCGCCTGGTGGAGGCGATTTTGTGCAATGACAGCCAGCTCCGGATCTCCTCCCAATTCTACTTCTATGTTCTGGCACGATATGTTTTGCGCGACGCCGGAATCCGCGATCGCAAACTGTGCGATTATGTCGGTTCCCTCCTCGAGAATTTTTCCCGCGCGCATCTCCTGCGCGGGCCGCAAACGGAGGCCGACGAATCGCCGCGGCAGTATCTCTCCGATATGTTAATCGCACTTTCTCGCGCCACGATGGATGAAGCGTTTCTGTTGCGCGCGCACGTCGGTAATTATTCGCTCTTCATCAGCGGAATTTTTCATGAGAATACACAGCGGCGCAGCCTGCGCGGCGCTCCTGACATCGGTTTTTACGAAAATATTGGCCGGCGCAATTATCACCTCGTCGCCTCTCACGCGACCGCGAAGCGCTGCGAGCTTGACGATGTTTACGCCGAGCTCGCCGATCGTTTTCGTGATGTGCGGCTTGCGCTCAATCAACTGGCCGATCGTTTGCTCAATTTGGATGAAGGTGACCGGCCATCGTTGGTATGAACGAAACTCTCTTCAGCCAAATCCAGCGCCTGCTCGAACGTACCTATGCCCAAGTCGGGATTAATCTGGAAGATTGCATCATTGATCGGGCTCGTTCCGTTCATCTCAGCAAACTGGCTGGCGCCTCGGCTCGCGAACTGAATGAGATCGCGCGTAC
>QHPP01000193.1 GCA_003219125.1 Verrucomicrobiota bacterium | reverse complement strand
TATTCGCTCTCTCATCGTTTTTGTTGAGGAATTGAATCACGCGCTGCACGCTGCGCTCCAATTTAAAAACGGCCAGCGCCGGATCGCCTCCGAAGAATTTGCCCGCGATCTGGAGCTCCAGGCGCAAGTCGATACCTATCTTGTTCTCCTCTTGTTCGTCGCTTTCTTTCGCAAAACCCAGCGTGTTTCTCGGACCGATCGCCGCTGGTTGCGTTTTCATCTTTTCAGCCGGCAATGTCCCCAAGCATTTCGCGATGAAAATTTGCGCGGCCGCTATCTCGAAACTGGCGAACTCGCCGCCAGCTACACTCAGTATCTCGATACTCTCAACGGGGTCCGCCGGCTTGATGAGATCCGCAAATTTCGGTCCCTCGATTATTCCGCCAAAAAAGCGCATATCTTCGCGCTGATGGAGCGGACGAGCTAGTCTTATCGTCATCCCGAGCGCAGTCGAGGGATCCCGCCGCCAGAATTCAAAGGTAACTTCAACGGGATCTCTCGACTGCGCTCGGGATGACCGCTTTTGCTATCGCTTCGTTACTTCATTGATTTGATTTTTCCTGTCGGGTAAAACACTACACAGTGTTTTACGCGATCTTATCCGGCAGCATACGCAAGGCCGTTCTCTTGAGCGCGGCCGGCGCTGTAATTTGCGTATGCAGAAATCCAATCGCTGCTGCGTCACCACCGGCTCAGATTCCCAATTCTTCACCGTTGGCAGTGGCTTCGGGCTTCGTGGTGTTGACCCAACCGGTGAAGGTCAAGATCGCTTATGGCGAAACCGTTTTGCCCGCGGGAATGAAATTTCCGGTCGTCTCGAGCGATGCCACTTGCATCCGCGTAAAGTATATGGGCGAATTGCAGACCATCCCCATTGCTGCCGCGCGCTTTGAGGACTCCGAGCCGCCGGACGCTGCCCCTTCCGAGATTCCGCCGATTGTTCCAACCAAGCCCGCGGCGGCTCCTACCACAACGCCTGGCCCACAATTACAAGTTTCGCTCCAGCCGGGCTACGACTCTCGAATGCAGGGCGGCGACATCAGCATGCGGGAATTGCAATTACTTTTGTCGTCACACTGTAGTGAAGGGGTGGATCTGAGTGGCGCCGGCACAAAAATCTACAACGGCGTCACCTATCTGATGGATTCTGAACAAGCTGCCACCAATCTCGGTCTCGCGCACAGCGTTGCCTCAAGAGTACCGGTGGCGGCGCCAGGTTTTCCGAAAAACTCCATCTACTACGTAGGCTATGACGGCGCCTTCGAAGGACACTTTAATCGCCTCTATCTGGTGACCGACACCGCCAACAAGGTCGTCGCCCTTCAGCTCGTGGACGAGCATCCGAAAGGCCGCTGGAAATCTGCAGCTGCGCTCGCCGCAGCTACCTGGAGCACTTACAATTTCATTAGCGCACGGATGCGGGCCAGCGATACCGCGCGCGTGCAAGCCGGCTCAAAGCGGCAAGGCAATATCGTTGTGATCGACACTCAGGTGTATCAACGGGTTCGGACAAGAGTCGGTCCAAAGAACATTGAGCGCTACGAAGAGCAGGAAAATGCGAAACTATTCATTCCGACTCCATTTGCCCGCATTATTCTTCATTGCGCCCAAATCGGGTTATCCAAGACGTGACTTTCGGAATGGAGTAGTGGAGTAAAGGAGTGGTGGAGTATTGGGCGGCGGAAATGCTTTTTACATCACTCCAATACTCCAGCCCTCCACTACTCCATTCCATCGGCTCGCTGTTTCCATTTGTGAACACGATTGCCTTCCGCTAAACATCAGCCGTGTTCAGTTTGACCATGCTCGGCAGCGGCAGCGCCGGGAATAGCGCCCTCGTTTCCACCCGTCATTGCCACATTTTGATCGATGGCGGACTGAGTGCCCGCCAGATCGTCGTCCGGCTTGAGCAGTGTGGCGTTGTCCCCGAGCAACTCGATGGATTGCTTCTCACTCACGAGCATGGCGATCACGTTTGCGGATTGGAGGTACTTTGCCGGAAGTTTGCCATTCCAATTTACTGCAATTCGCAAACCGCCGAGGCCATTCGCTGCTTCGGGCTGGGTGAACACAAAAACTGGCGCATCTTTCGCACCGGTGGCGAATTCACTATCTGCGATATTTTGGTCCAGAGTTTTCCCGTCCCACACGATGCCGTCGAGCCGGTCGGCTACGCTTTCCATGCCGGCAATCGCGGGCTCGGTTTCATCACCGATCTCGGATATCCCACCAAAATGTTAATCGAACGGCTGCGTGAAGTACAAACCCTGGTCATCGAAACCAACCACGACGAAAAACTTTTGCAGAGCGATCCGCATCGACCCTGGCCGGTAAAGCAACGGATCATGTCGCGGCACGGCCATCTTTCGAACGCGGCAGCTGCCAGCGTGATCGAACAATTGTTGCCGGGAAAAATTGAGCGCGTCGTCCTTGGTCATCTTTCACGCGATTGTAATACGCCCGAGCTGGCTACCTCCGCGGTGCGCCCACAGATGGAACGAGCCGGCCGCGCTGACCTGGAAATTTTTTGCGCCCTGCAAAACGCCATTAGCCCGCGGTTTCATATCGGGGAAACATCGCGCGGCGATTTCCAGCCGACGTTCGAAAGTGCGCTCTTCTGCAGCGGCGGTCTATGACCGCCGGTCTATTGAAAAGGAGCGACGAGGATGGGCGGTCACAGACTTCCGCCACAGAAATACGAATCCGGGACGCTGCCGAAGCCGATCTTCCGGCCATTGTCGAAATTCATAACGAGGCTATCGCCTCGCGCATTTCCTCCGCGCAATTGGATCCCGTCACGGTCGAGGGCCGGCGAGAATGGTTTCGCGTGCATTCGCCAATGCAATATCCAATTTGGGTCGCAGACCTGGACGGCGCGATTGCCGGCTGGCTCAGCTTCAGGGAATTTCTCCCGCGATGCGCTTATCGCGACACGGTCGAGCTCAGCGTTTATGTCAGCGAACAATTTCGGCGCCGTGGCGTTGGCAGAAAACTGTTGCAGGAAGCGATCGCGCGCGGCCCGCAGCTGGGGATGCATTCGCTCGTTGGATTAATTTTTGGCCACAACGAGCCGAGCATCGCCCTTTTTCGCCTGGCCGGGTTTGAACGCTGGGGCCTGCTCCCTGGTGTCGCTCGCGTTGACGAAATTCCACGCGACCTAACTATCTTTGGACGACACATCTGAATGCGCTAATGAAGCGAGCCTGGTCTGATACATCGCGCGGCTTTCCAGCGCCCGCTTCTGTCGCGCCGGTCCGTGACCGCCGGAGATGGTGGAATTCACCGGCTGGAACTATGATCGATCGCGGGTTCGTGGCTAATTCGATTTGACTTGCTCATAGTCTGATTGCGCGCAGTGCTCAAAAGCAATGAATGACAGAGAGCATTACCAGGCCTGCTTTGATCTCATGCAGGCGGTAGCGGCTTATCGGCACGAGCCAATTCATCGACGCCTGGAAAAGTTCGGTAAACGCGAGTCAATGGTGCACCTGGACGTTCTGGTGCTGACTTACCATCTTGCCCGGATCTGTCGAGGTTCCATTCTCGAGATCGGAGCATTCCGCGGCGGGACGACCGTCGCGGCAGCGTGGGGTGTTCGGGATGCAAGGGAGGCGAAAAAGCTCATCGCCATTGAGCCCGGTGGCAGTCTTCGCAAACATCGTCTGGCCACGCGCAACATCTTGCGTTCATTAAAACGCAATCTCGCGCGGCAAGGCGTGGCCCAACGAGTCACAATCCTGGAGGGCC
>QHPP01000251.1 GCA_003219125.1 Verrucomicrobiota bacterium | reverse complement strand
GACATCGGTGATGCAATACAAGAGCGGTGGGAAACGTAACCTGCGCCAGATTGCAAATGATCTCGGCGTCGCGCATGTGGTTGAAGGAAGTGTGCAACGCGCCGCAAATCGCGTCCGGGTCACCGCGCAGCTAATCGACGCGAGAACTGACACCCACCTGTGGGTAGAGCGCTACGATCGACCACTTGGCGACGTCTTTGCAATCCAAACTGATATTGCCAAAGCGATTGCTGGCCAGCTTCAGGCGAAGCTCTCGCCGGCGGAGAAAGCCGCGATCGAGCGGCCACCCACGACCAATCTTGTCGCGTACGATCATTACTTGCGGGCCGAGAAGCTATGGGCGTTACAAACGACTCGTGTCCCTGGCGATATGCGCGAAGTAATCCGGTTGCTGGACCAGGCTGTAGCACACGATCCGACGTTCCTGCTCGCCTATTGTGAGTTAGCGCGAGCCCATTCCTATGTTCACTTTCTCGGAATCGACCACACTCCCGGCCGTGTGGCACTCGCAAAGGAGGCGCGCGACGCGGCGTTACGCCTCGACCCCGATCGCGCCGAACCGCATCTCGCTGCGGCGATGGTCGCTTATCACTGTTCTCGCGATTACGACACCGCCCTCGCCGAGATTGCCATTGCTCAGCGCGGATTGCCTAACAACGGTTCCGTATTCTCACTACCTGCTTACATCGCTCGCCGACAGGGTCATTGGGAGGAATGTTCGAGGAATTTGGAACGCGCCGTCAAACGCGATCCACGTAACGTATGGTTACTTACTGACGCCGCTCAAACTTATCAGTACCAGCGGCGATTCTCGGAAGCGGCCGCCGCTTGGGATCGCACTCTAGCTGTTGCACCCGGCGACGCGAATACGCGGATGGCGCGCGCGCTCCTCGATTTGGAATCAGGCGCGGACATGCAACCTGGACACGAGACTATTCGCCGCATTGTAACCGAAGATCCAAGCGCGACGGATGGGATTGCCGAGAAGTGGTTGTATTTTGCGCTTTGCCGGCGTGACGCGGCAGAGATGGCTAGCGCATTAGCTTCATTACCTCCAGAAGGGATCATTCCCTGGAACATACGAATACCTCGCTCCTTTTTTGCGGGTTTGGCAGCGCGTGTCCGAAACGATGCGACCAGCGCCGAAACAGCATTTAACGCAGCGCGCGTTGAAATGGAAGAAATCGTGCGCCAGCAGCCTGATTACGCTCAAGCTCTCTGCGTCCTGGGAATGAGCAACGCCGCGCTGGGCCGCAAACAAGATGCGTTGAGTCAGGGCCGCCGCGCGGTGGAACTCTTACCTGTTACAAAGGACGCCTTGGCGGGTGCGGCTGTGCTAACAAATCTCGCAATCACATATGCGTGGGTCGGCGAAAAAGATCTCGCGATTAAACAATTGGAAGAAGTTGTACGGATTCCCGCTCCGATCTCCTACGGCCAATTGCGTTTGCACCCATTTTGGGATTCGCTGCGTGACGATCCGCGTTTTGAGAAGCTCATCGGGGAGTCGAAGAAACCAATCGCACTTAAGTAGACGTCGTAAGAGAGGGAGAAGTGGATCGCATTGTTTCGGCAGCGGATTAGGCGGATCATCCAAAGTCCAGCCAGGTTGGCCAGATGGCGGGACACTAACTTGACCGCAGCCATTGCGAAATCCTCACGTGCGCTTACGCAGAATCGGTATTTGAAACTGCGGCCTTTGGCGCTAAACGCAGGCGGCTCATAAGCGGCTTTTCTGCCAGGAAACGCCGACGACTGAGGTCAATCGTTCTTAACCGCGCGAAAGATTTGCTCTAGAATTTCTCGCAGTCCGTAGCGAAATTTCCACTGCGGATAATGCGATTGAAACTTCCGGACATCGCTGATCCACCAGATGTGATCGCCGATGCGGTTGGTTTCCTCATAGTGCCAGATAAGCTTGCGACCGCTGATTTCTTCACACAGCGAAATCGCTTCCAGCATCGAGCAATTGCAAAAGCGGCCGCCGCCCATGTTATAAACTTCCGCTACGCGCGGCTTATCGATGAAGGCAGCAAATGTTTCCACCAAATCGAAGCTGTGAATGTTATCACGCACCTGTTTGCCCTTGTAACCAAAGACGCGATAGGGCCGGCCGATGACGCAACACTTCATCAAATAAGCGAGAAAACCGTGCAGCTCCGCACCGGCGTGCGCTGGGCCGGTCAGACAGCCGCCGCGAAAACACGCCGTCGGCATCCCGAAATAGCGGCCATATTCCTGCACCAAAATATCCGCCGCGACTTTCGACGCCCCAAAAAGAGAATGCTTGGTCGCATCAATGCTCATCGTTTCGGGAATTCCCGGTTCGAATTCGTGACCTGGCTCGATTTCCCAGCGCGTTTCGAGTTCGCGTAGCGGCAGACGATTCGGAGTGTCGCCATATACTTTATTTGTGGACGTGAAGACAAACGGCGCTTCCGGACAATTTTCGCGCGCCGCCTCGAGCAAATTCAGGGTGCCGTTGGCGTTAACAGTGAAATCGGTCTGCGGCTCTCGCGCTGCCCAATCATGCGATGGTTGCGCGGCGGTGTGCACGACGGCGCGAATCGCGCCGCGATGTTTGGCGAAGAGCGCACTGATGGATTTGGCATCGCGAATGTCAAGATCGTGATGCTCGTATTGACGCAAGTTTTTCACCAACTCGTCACGCGTTGATTTGGTCGAAGCCTCCGCTCCGAAAAACTCCGCTCGCATGTCATTATCGATGCCTACGATTCGCAGTCCCTTCTGCGCAAAACGTTTCGCCGTTTCCGAACCAATCAGGCCGGATGAACCGGTAACGATAACTGTCTGCATTCGCGCCGATTTTAGAACAAGTAGATCACGATTTCTGTTCGATAATCCACGTTACGCTTTTCGCGTTCTGCTCCACCCGCGCGGCCGGAAGAGCCGAGTCCCCGGAAAAAATCCGCTCGATTAATCTCGGATCTTTATTCGCCCCGATCAAAAAACAAATCGTCCGGGCTGCGAAAATTAATGGAAAAGTGAAGGTTAGCCGCCATGAATTCAATTTGGGAACGTAATTGGCCATGACGCGGCGCTGTGTTTCCGAGAGCGCCTCGGTTCCCGGAAAAAGCGAAGCAGTGTGTCCGTCATCGCCCAATCCAAGCAAAATCAAATCGTGTTCGTAAATTTTCTCGCCTCTGTTCGTGGCCAGTACATCCAGCTGCGCTTCACATTCTTTTGCCGCCAGAACCGGCTCGATCTCCCCCCTCATTCGCAGAATGGATGAATCCGGCACGGATGCCGGCCGAAACAGCGCTTCGTTTGCCATCCTGAAATTGCTCTCCTCGTTCTCCGGCGGCACGCAACGTTCGTCACCAAAGGTAAAAACAAATCTTTCCCACGGTAAATCCCGCTTGGCCATTTCCGCATAAACCGAGCGCGGCGTATTCCCGCCCGAGAGCGCGATCCGAAATTTGTGACGCTGGTCGAATGATTCGCGCGCCTTTGTCAGAATCAAGTTCGCGGCATCACTGGCGAACGTTTTGGTACGAAGAACTTCGCGGGCCATTAAATCGTGCAATGCGAAAGACCGCGCTTTTCCAGGTAACGCTGATGATATTCCTCGGCCCGGAAAAATTTCGGCGCTGGTTCAATTTGGGTGACAATCTCGCGCTTGAACCGTCCGCTTTTTGCCAGCGCATTCTTGGATTCTTCCGCCGCGGTTTTTTGCTCCGGCGAATGATAAAAAATAACGGAGCGATACTGTGTGCCAACATCGGGCCCCTGCCGATTCAACGTTGTCGGATTGTGATTTGCCCAGAATACGTCGAGTAATTCCCGATAGGAGATTTTCGCCGAATCAAATTCTACCTGCACGACCTCGGCGTGTCCGGTTTCGTCCGTGCAAACGTCTTCATAAGTCGGATTGGCTTTAGTGCCACCGGCGTAACCGACCGCCGTACCGGTAACACCGTTTAATTTGCGAAAGGTTTCTTCCACTGCCCAAAAACAGCCGGCGCCAAAGGTCGCTTTTCCTGTTTCCATAAAGCAACGATGAAACGGGTGGGTGCGTCGCGCAACACGCAGTTACCAAGCTGCAATCACATTGCTCAGCAATTGTAGGGCAAGCTCTCCCGCTTGCCTTAGAACCTAGGGCAGCAGGCAGGAATGCCTGCGCTACAAATTTGACGCAACGAGCGCCGGTCTCGATACCAGCGTCTGTTTAAGCCGGCGATCTGGAAATGCACTTCTTGTTTGTCGTGCGAAATTCCTCCTGACAAATTGACCGGCCCAGACGCTTGCGCTTGCTTCTGCGCCCGCGCAATTGGAACATTTCGCCCAATGCAATCGGCCGCCACCATCGATCGTTTCCGTCCGCCGATCGTCATCCGCGCGCTTAACCGATTTGGCGCGATGCTTAATGGCAAAGTTAGCCGCCGCATTCCGCCGAAGGAGTTGATTGAAACGGCGAAGCGCCGCGCCAATCTGAGCGATTTCGGCGATGGAAATTTCCGCGAACCACTTGGCCGCCTGCTTGAGTCGTGCTGGCGAGACGCGCGCCTAAACGTGATCGGAAACATTGCGTTGCGTTCCGATGTCCTCCGCATTCTACGCAATCGGCTTTTGCTGCAACATGACCGGAGTCTGCATCCTGAAATCGCGCAGCACCAAATCCGCGCCCCTCTTTTTGTGGTGGGATTGCCGCGGACTGGCACAACGTTTTTGCACACCCTGCTCTCCGCCGATCCCGCGAATCGCGCCCCACTGACATGGGAAGTGATGGAACCTTCACCGCCCACGAACGCAGAGAAGCAGCGGCGCATACGGCGCGCTTCACAAAATCTTGCTTGTCTCGAATGGATGGCACCAAACTTTCGGCAACTCCATCCGGTCGGTGCACAATTGCCGCAGGAATGCGTCAGTCTGATGAGCCCGAGTTTTTTGAGCGATCAATTCGACACCATGTACAACGTGCCGGGCTATCGAGGTTGGTTCTTCCAGCAAGATCTACGACCGTCCTACGAATTTCACCGGCGCTTTCTCCAACATTTGCAACAGCGAGAAAACGGGCGCCGTTGGGTTCTAAAAGCGCCCACCCACATGTTTGCACTACCGACGTTGCTCGCCACTTATCCGGATGCGCTTTTCCTGCAAACGCATCGCACTCCGCTCGAGGCCATCACTTCCGTCTCCAGTCTGATTACGATTTTGCGACGCGTGTTTAGCGATGCCGCCGATCCGGTTGAGATCGGCACGGAAGCAATACGCTACTGGTCCACGACGCTCACAAAATTCATCGGCGAACGAGATCGCCTCGCGCCGGAACGCATTTTCGATCTCTCCTACATCGACCTCCGACGCGATCCTATCGGCGCGGTCCGTCGCATATACAAACATTTCGGTTGGGCGCTGTCGCCTCGAGCGGAAAATCGGATGCTCGAGGTCCTGGCAAAACAACCGGCTGATCTGCACGGTTTTCATCGCTACGAAGCAGCGCAATTTGGATTGCGCCCGGAACACGAACAGGAATTTTTCGCAGATTACTGCGAGCGATTTTCGGTCGGCTCACGAGTGTCGGCGCGGCACTTTCAGCTGACATCAGCGCTGCACCAATCTCGATTTGTTCGGGACCGCCTCGGCTGAAAGCAGCTCCAAATCTTCAAGATACAGAAGCTCGCACGCGCCGTTACCCGAATCGGTGCGGCTCAGGGAACTGCGCCACGTTCCTATCTGCGGACCGGTTGCCTGGACCAATTCGCCGCTAAGATGAACGAGCGCTCCAGAACGCAAAGATTTGCAGCGCGCCGCCAACTCTGGCGTCGAAGGAATGATGTGAATGTTGGTCGCGTGATTAACAATTTGTTCTGCCGCGATCGGAGGCGGCATTTTGTATTCGTACCAAAAAAAGCGCAGGCTTTGGCTCACGTGCAAACGATCCAGCACCTGTTGATCGGACATTGGGCCCCACCCGACCGCCAGATCGATCGGCACCAGTGATGCTCCCCGATCGTATCGGTAGATTTTCGAGTGCAATAGCCGCGCATCGACCGCGAAGCGCGCCAGTGGTTTCAAGTGAAACTCACCGAAATTGAACTCCGGCTCGTCGCCGGGCAAATTGACTTGCGTCGGATCCGACGCAATCAGGACGCCTGGCGGATAAGTAATCGGCCGGTGCAAATGCCAGTGGGCAAACCAAATTCCGGCGATAGCCAACAGAAAGAGCGTCTTTTTCACAAAATCCTATAATTTCCATAGAACTAGGAGCAACTTTAGTGCGCGCAACCCTCATCTCGCGTCGGTAGTCCCGCGACCGCGGTCGAACGCGGGAGGGGCATCCCGCCTTTTTTGTCATGTCGAGCGTAGTCGACACATCTCTAGCCACTTCCGGGCGAAGAGTTAGAGACCCCCCGATGACAAGATTGAAATTGCAGCACTGCGGCTCCCGGTCATAGCGGGCGAAGGGCTCCCCACACCCTGGCTTTCGGAAGCCGGAAGAAATCCGGCTCGCCACTTGCATGCTTGCAGGGTGTCCCACACGGCGGACACCATTCCAATCCGATTGGCGTTTCACCGAAACGCCCTACAATTTTCTGAGCTCAGTTGGAGAGTCGAGCTCCGCGAGACCATATTTGTACCCAATGACTTTCGAAACACGCCGAGTAATTCCGGCCGACCATCCCAGCCTGGCCGGTCATTTTCCCTGCGCCCCGATCGTGCCCGGCGTCGTCGTTCTGGATGAAGTCGTCGCCGCTTTGGCCGAGTGGCGCCAAGATTCGCAGCTCACCGGCATACCTTCGGTTAAGTTCATCGGGCCGATTAAACCCGGGCAATCATTTGTCGTCGGCTTTAATTCGACGAATACCGCCGAAAATCAGATCGATTTTTGCTGCCGATTGGACAGGCGCGTGGTAGTGGAAGGTCGTCTTGAGATCAGTTGCGGCGCCTGTATTTAATCTTCTCCCTCGTGATCCGCGTCTGGCGCGCTGGCTCGAAGATTATCCGCCTTCTTTATTCAGCGAAACGCTCTATCAAAGCATCGAGTTGATGGAGCGCTATAGTATCGATCTCGCGATCGATCTGCTCGGCCGCTTGAATGTTCTCGAGGAACTCGATCAATCGCGTTCGGCCCGCGACCTTTGTCAGACTCTATCTTTCCAAACCCGCTTTGGCTCTACCCTAAGCTGGCTTTTAGAGCGTCTGGTTGAAACCGGGTGCATCGAGGTCCATACGGAGAACGCGGAACGTTCTTACGGCTTGCTCTGTTCTCCGTGGCAACCGCAATGTGCCGAGCTGCGCGCGATTGCTCTTGAGGCGAACAAGGCCTGTTTTTACCACAAGGAATAGCCTTATGGTTGAACTATTTTCATAACAACAATTTAACTTATGCGGTAAACAACTGGCTCGGTGCCGTAGTAGCCAGTAATTACCTGACTACTCGACCCAGGTTTCGAATCCTTGAAATAGGCGCAGGCGCCGGCAGTGCCAGCGAAATCCTGCTTGAGTACTTAAACGAACGCGGCCTTCTTTCCCGCCTCGAACGCTATCTCATTACAGAACCCAATGCATTTTTCCGGCGCCGTGGCCAGCGTCAACTATCGCAGCTATATTCCAATCTGCCGCTGGAATGGGGTACTCTCGACATGAACCTGCCGTGGGACGGCCAAGGGATTGCTCGCGGCGAGTTCGACCTCGTTTATGGCGTCAACGTCCTGCATGTCGCCAAGGATCTGCTGTTCAGTCTAGGCCAAGCTCGTGACACGCTCGCGCTGGATGGCTGCCTGATAATCAGTGAGTGCGTGCGCCCCTATCTCAACCAACCTATGTATCCTGAATTGGTATTTCAGATCCTCGATAGTTTTACCGACGTCGATATCAATCCGGAATTTCGACCTAATCCAGGTTTTCTCACCGCGGATCATTGGCGGCGCGCATTCAGACGCGCCGGATTCGAACACACTGAAGTAAAACCAGAGCTCGATGGTATTCGCGAAATCTATCCCCATTTCTTCACTGGCGCGATTTGCGGACGACGCAGCAACCCACCACGCGCGGATTGAAAGAGCGTTCAGCCGCGCTTGGAGGTTAGGCTTCCAGCCTGACTCGGCCGATATGCTTCCAGCTTGTCGAGCGGCGTTACTGCGGAGGGACCAACGGGGATCTTGCCCGTTGAATCCCGGGGCTCGCACGAGCTCGCCTCTCCATGTAATGATGAGGTGTGACCCTAACGGCGGAAAAAACTCTGCACGCCCGACGTTGGACAGATCTGCCCGAGCGCGGCACTCCCGTCATGCTACGGTTGATTCATTGGACCGCCACCGCCGTCGGACGCTGGGCGGCAAGGCTCTTACTATATCCAACTGCACTCTACTTCGTTTTCAGCGCGCACACTGCCCGGCGAGTGTCCTATCAATATCTAAAGCGCGTCCGCGGCCGTCCGGCCCACTGGTGGCATGTGTTTCGCCATTTTCATTGCTTCGCCGCGACCATTCTCGACCGAGTCTATTTGCTTACCGGTGAATTCGAGCGCTTCGAGATAAAATTTCATCAGCGCGAAATACTTCATCAGCAGGTCGAAAGCGGCCAGGGTTGCATTCTTTTGGGTTCGCATTTGGGCAGCTTTGAAGTATTGCGCGCGCTAGGCGTAACGCGCGCGGAATTTCCGCTCAAGGTCCTGATGGACGTTTTCCATAATGAAAACATCACCCGCTTTCTTGATGCACTTAACCCGGAGATTGCCAGCACCGTCATCGTTCCGGATCGCCTGGATACATTGCTAAAAGTAAAAGAAAGCCTGGATACCGGCTTTCTTGTTGGAACGTTAGGCGATCGGCCGACGAGCGACGGCAAAACTGCGCAATGTCAATTCCTCGGCGCACCGGCAACCTTTCCGATCGGCGCCATTCTCATCGCCGCCATGATGCATTGTCCCGTCATCCTGTTTTTTGGCCTCTATCATGGAGGCAACCACTACGAAATTTATTTCGAGCGATTCGCCGAGGAAATAATCCTGAATCGCGACCGCCGCGCCGAAGACATCCACCATTGGACGCAACGTTATGTTGATCGTCTCGAGCATTACGCCCGGCTTGCGCCTTACAATTGGTTTAATTTTTATCCGTTTTGGGATTAACGGCTGCCGTCCGGACGGGGTTTACAAAAAATGGCGTTTCACCGAAACGCCTACAATTGTTGTTGGCCAAAATAATTGCAGATTTGCAGGGCGTCTGTGTCAGACGTCATCCAATAATGAGCCACCCTTGGTCGCGCACCTGAATGAACACGCCCATAAACAAAGCCGAAATCCGCACCCTCATTCCGCACGCCGGTTCGATGTGTCTGTTGGATAACGTGCTCGATTGGAATGACGAATCCATTGTTTGCGTCACTAATACGCACCGAGATGAGGCAAATCCGCTCCGACGTGACGGGCGACTCTCTGCCTTACACGCTTTTGAGTACGGGGCACAGGCCGCCGCCATTCATGGCGGATTACGCGCGCGCGCGGCCGGCGCGACTGCACCGCCATGTTATTTGGCTGCACTGCGAGATGCGCATTTGCATGTCCTCCGCCTCGATGATCTCGCTTCGCCGCTGGAGGTGCGCGCCCAACACTTGTTCGGAGATTCCGGCAATACCATTTATCAATGCGCGCTCTCAGCGAGTGGCACCCCCGTGGCGGAGGGACGCGTCACCATCATGCTGCGCCCGCAGTTGTGAATTGTAGGGCAAGCGCTCCCGCTTGCCAGGTTTCTGCAATTAACCAGGCGATAGTCTACAATCTCACATCACAATCCCGCCATCCACGCAGAGAACCTGACCGGTGATATAACTCGCCTCGGCCGACGCGAGAAATGCCACCGCTGCCGCGATTTCTTCCGGCGCACCTACTCGCTTCAACGGGATCTTATCTTGAATCCCTTTCTGAATCTCGTTAGAGAGTGCATTCGTCATGTCGGTTGCGACGTATCCCGGCGCGATTGCGTTCACTGTAATACTGCGGCTGGCCAGTTCTTTGGCGAGCGATTTGGTGAAACCGATTAGGCCGGCCTTGCTCGCGGCGTAATTCGTCTGTCCCGCATTGCCGATGATCCCGATAACTGAGCTGATGTTGATGATGCGCCCGCTCCGTTGCTTGACCATGGCGCGCTGCACCGCCTTTACGAAATTGAACGCGCCTTTCAAATTCGTATTCAACACAAAATCCCAATCTTCCGGCGACATCCGCATGCTGAGCGTATCGCGGGTCACGCCAGCATTGTTGACCAGAATATCTGCGCGCCCGAAATCGTTCAGAATCTGCTCGCCGATTTTCTGCACTCCAGCGTGATTAGAAACATCCACCGCGTAAGCTTTCGCCGCATCTGCACGCGAAGCATTAATTTCGTTCGCCGTTTTCTGCGCATTGGCTTCGGTGCGACTCACGCTAGCCACTTGTGCGCCTTCACTCGCCAGCCGCAGCGCAATCGCCCGTCCTATCCCCCGCCCCGCCCCGGTGACTATCGCGACCTGATTTTCGAACCTCATCATCCTGTTCATCGTCCGCGACAAAGGCCGCCCATGTCAACAATCAGGAAGCTTCGACACGCTCCGTAAGAGGCCTGCTCCTTCGCTGCTGTCACTAATCGCGAACGGCCGCGTTGTCCGAACTGTTCGCACACGCCTTAGCAATGCGGACCATTGAAGAACCGACGGAATTTCGGCTAGGATAAAACTCGACGGCTTAAAGCCGTCGTCTCACCGGCCGACCGGCTGGTCGATCCTACTCTCGTCAACTTCGAGCCTGGGGGACTTTTTGCGTTCAGATAAAACTTGACGGCTTAAAGCCGTCAAGTTTTCAATGTCTCACTCGTTGACGTGCCGCTTTTGCTCTGACGCAAGGTAATGATCGCGTACACATAAATCGGAAATTAGAGGACAGCACCCCTTGAACTGATTGTTAGGTAGACCCCGGCAAAATGGTGTCAAACACTCTTGCCCACCGAACCCCGCGAGAGTTTCTTCAAAGACAGATCTGAATACGTTCCCGCTAGATCGACGAAAGAGAACTCGGCATTTGCCGCTCTTTGGATCAGAAATTGTTTGTGGGGTAGCGCCACACATGGAAGCCGCATTGCCTCCGCGAAATACACTGCAAAAGGACAGACCAGCGTTGGTTCATAAGCAGGGCCATGCTGCCATGGCTTGTTGACAAAGTCGTCGCCGCCAATGACGCCGCCGTCCTTTATCTTCGGAAGCACCTGTATGAGGTCCATGGTAATTCCCCGAAGCGTATGATCTCCATCGATGTAGGCGAAGTCGAGTGACTTATCTGGTATCTCATCAATGACTGCGCTCGTTCGGCCCCTCAGGATTATTCGTCGGCTGGCGGCAAAGTCTGTCTTAAGCAGCGCCTCAGCATAAACATCTTCAAAGGCGTGATCGTCTACATTGAAGGGTTTGTTCCAATCCGGTAAATGAGCCCACGGATCGATCATATAGTACTTGGTCAGATTGCTAAAGTTAGACAGGATTACCTTAGCGAAGTCTCCCTTCCAAACACCGATCTCAGCAGCGCATTCCAGTGGTCTCGTTCGGAGAACACGTAGCCAAAGATCGAATCGTGAAGGCGATTCAGCGATCAGTGACTTAATTTCCGACGGAGTGAGAGAGACTGGCATACCGCAGTAAAAGTTCGGCCACCGCATCCTAGTAAGGACGGGCGCGAACGACGAAGGAAATTCGGGCGCTCGAAGCAGGCTTCGGGTTTTGGGGCTAAACCAGCGAAATGAGAGCCTCGGCCGGCGACTGCGGCTACAACATGATAATGATTTAGGATCATGAATAGGAATAAGAGCGGGAAATAGGAGATGCTTGACAGGGTGCGGAGGAAAAGCGCAGCCTCGCCCCATGAACGCTCTCACTCGATTTGCGGATCCGTTTTATTCCATCATGCGCTTCATTGTCGGGCTGATGTTTGCTTGTCACGGTCTCGACAAGATATTCGGCACCTTCGCTGGCAAGACCGAGGCACTCCCGCCCCTAATGCTGGTAGGTGGCTGGATCGAGATCATCTGCGGATTTCTTGTCGCGTTTGGTTTGTTGACGAGAATTGCGGCGTTCGTGGCCTCCGGTGAAATGGCGGCGGCATTTTTTATGATGCACGCGCCAAAGGGCCTGATTCCTTATGTGAACAAAGGTGAGCTTGCTGTGGTTTACTGCTTTGTCTTTTTCTACATTTTTCTGCGCGGCCCCGGCAGCTGGAGCATTGACGCAATGATTGGCCGTGGTCGGAAGGCGACCGCCACGACATTGTAAGATCGACATCTTCATTTCGATGAAACGCGGCATCTTGGCGCTCGGACTGATCTTCGCGGCGCAATCGCTTCTCGCGCAGGATTGGGCGAAGGCGCGACTCAACAATTCGCCGCGGCATGCGGAGTGGGTTGAAATCAAATCGGGCGATCGCACAATCAAGGCGTTCGTTGTTTATCCAGAGCGCAAGGATAAAGCGCCGGTCGTGCTGGTGATTCACGAAATTTTCGGATTGAGTGATTGGGTGCGCGGCTTATGCGATCAGCTGGCAGAGAACGGGGTCATTGCGATCGCGCCCGACCTGCTCAGCGGCCAAACCTTTATTGATGTCGATGGAGCGCGGAAAGCGATCTCGGCTTTACCAGAACCGCAGATTAAAGCGGATCTCGATGCTACGTCAGATTACGCGCTGAAAATTCCCGCTGGCAACAGCACTCTGGCGGTATGCGGATTTTGCTGGGGAGGCGGCTGGGTCTTCCAATACGCCAACATGAATCCGAAATTGAAAGCGGCCTACTCGTTCTATGGAGCCGCGCCGGACGAGGAAACAAAAGTCGCAAACATTGCCTGTCCCGTTTACGGCTTTTACGCAGGGAATGATGAGCGCGTCAACGTGACAATTCCGACGGCTCAGGAATTGATGAGACGTGCCGGAAAAAAATACGAGCCGGTGGTTTACGGCGGCGCCGGTCATGGATTCATGCGGGAAGGCGAGAAGCCCAATGCCGATGAGGGGAATCGGCGCGCGCGCGATGAAGCCTGGGCTCGTTGGAAGACGCTACTTAAACAATTGCCCTGAGAAACGCCGTGCAGCGCAGCGCTAGTCTTGTTGTTATCGCACTTCTCAGTCTGAGTGGCGCGTCGGCCGCGGAACAGCAGCAAATTTCTTCGCGCATTGTCCGCCAGCCGGTGCATTCTCACGCTCTGGCAGCCGTCGGCTACAGCAAACGACTTCACGCGCTCGAAGTGGAGTTTGTCAGCGGCGCCGTTTATCGTTACAGGAACGTGCCACCGCAAATTTACCGCGACTTTCTCAGCGCTGCATCCAAGGCCCAATTCTACGATACGAACGTGCGCGGGCATTTTCCGTCGGTACATGTAAAACCGCGACGAAGTTGATGTTCGTCCTCACCAAGGAAGAGAAACGCGTCATCTGTTTCGTGATGCTCGCGATTCTGGTTGGCCTGGCAGTGAAGGAATATCGGCATAACCATCCGATCTCGTCCGCTGCGCAGCCCCGATTAAAGCAATCGCTCAGGAAACAACCGGAGGCGAAGCCGCGCCAGAATAGTACGCCAGCGCCTTCGGCCAGTGCTCCGTAGAAGGGAAGTCACTTTGGATCTTTAAAAGGCCTTCACTTTTTCGAGCCAAATTCCAGAATTTATTGTTATTTTCCGCCGCTGGCATGAAAATTTCTGCCTGAAAGCTCATGCGTGTCTTGATCGCCGACGATCAAAAGAGCGTAGGGACATCCCTAGCGGAAATGGTCGGTCTTTGTCACCACCAAGTCGTCGAAGTCGTGAGCACGGGCATGGAAGCCATTCAGGCATACGATCGGCACCGTCCGGATGTGGTGCTAATGGATTACCGGATGCCAAAACTAAATGGTATCACCGCCTGCCGTTACATTCTGGCGAAGGACCCCCAGGCGCGGGTAATTTTAATTTCTGGCTGGACTGCCCCGGTTGAACCCGAGGCATCGGGTGCAACCGCCATCCTCTCCAAACCAGTCGCTCTACCGATGCTCGACGCCGCCCTTACCGCTGCGATGCAGCCTAAAAAGCAAAAGGATCCGCCTGCAGTAGTCCTTGATGCGACGCCTCTGCAGGCGACAGACTCGACGGAGCCAAAAGCGACGCCCTGAGTGGTAGCGGCGCGTTCGCTGCACGCTAGATTCTGGGGAGCGCAGGCTGCTAGCCTGCAGTCGCCGGCAGTTTGGCCGACGACAATAGGTTGGCCTAAACAGATCGAATTTTGCAGAATCTGTTCGACCAGCGGCCGAAAAGAGCAGGCTGGCAGCCTGCACTCCCCAATTTTCCGTCTCGCAATTTGCCGGGGATCGCCGTATCACCACCAGACGGAGGTTATATATGAATAGCATCTCGATTTCTCGACGTAAGTTTGCGCAGCTGTTAAGCGCGGGAGCGGCCTGCGCGGCGGTTAAGCCCGCGCTTGCTTTGGCAAAAACGGTTCCGCGGATGAAAGATCCACCCGCGCCATCGCTAACGAGAATAGTGCGTTTGAGCTCGAACGAAAATCCTTATGGCCCTTCCTCACACGCCCTCAAGGCAATGACGGACGCGTTCAACCTGGCTTGTCGTTACCCAGACGAACCGGCCGATCTCTTGAGCGAAAAACTGGCAAAACTAAACAGTGTTAACCCGAACCAAATCCTGTTAGGAGATGGATCGGGCGAGATTCTGAAGCTGTGCGCGGAAACTTTTACGGGAGCGCAGCGCGGTAAATTGGTCGCGGGCGATCCAACTTTCGAGGCCATTCTCCATCATGCCACCGTCAATGGAGCGGAAGTCGTTAAGGTTCCTCTCACCAATACCTTCGCGCACGACCTTGCCCAGATGAGCACGGTTGCAAACGCCGGTGTTGTTTACATCTGTAACCCGAATAATCCAACCGCCAGCATCACGCCAAAGAACGAACTAGCCGACTTCATCTCCAAAATCTCGCCGCAAACGTTGATTCTAGTGGATGAAGCTTACTTCCACTACGCCGATAGTCCCAACTACGAAAGCGTCATTCCTTTGATCAAGGATCACCCGAATCTTATTGTCGCACGCACTTTTTCAAAAATTTACGGCATGGCGGGATTGCGTTGTGGCTATGCCGTGGCACAGCCGGAGACCATTGCGCAACTGCGTTCTCATCAAAGCTGGGATAGCGTCAATATTATGGCAGTAGCAGCAGCGGGTGCGAGTTTGAACGACCCCGACCAAGTCACAAATGGTCGGCGCCTGAATCAGGAAACCAGGACGTTTGTAACCACTCAGCTCGACGCGATGGATTTCAAATACATCCCTTCGCAGGCGAATTTTGTCATGATTGATGTAAAACGCCCGGTCCTGCCGCTGATCAAAGCATTAAAAGAACGGAATGTGCAGGTAGGCAGATTATTTCCGGCATTGCCAAATCACATGCGCCTGACTATCGGCAAAAAGAGCGAGATGGAAGCATTCCTATCTGCCTTCCGTCAGGCCTTGGCCTGAAAACAAGAAGCGGCGCTTTTTTCTTTTCTTTCACGTGCAGTACGGCTCGACGGAGTCTCGCGCTACCAACGCGTCCTCACGAAAACGTCACCTGGCAGGACGACGCTCTCCGAAGCCGCAAGCAAACGCGACATTTCCACTTATATTCCCGGGAAATGGACGAAAAAGCCGCACAGGACTTGCTGCACCAACGATCATTTATCGGGCGTCCTATGCATTCCACCTTGCTCGCGAGTGACCGCGACCCGGAAATTCGTTTCGACACAAAGAAACAGATTGCCGCGTTCACCAACCAGATTTGCGAGGTCATCGTTGGCAAAACCGAGGCGGTAAAGCTGGCGGTCGCCTGTCTGCTCGCGCGCGGTCATCTCTTAATTGAAGACATCCCGGGGGTAGGTAAGACGACTCTGTCCCAGGCGCTGGCCCGTTCGCTCGGCCTCGCCTTCCAGCGCATCCAGTTCACCAGCGACCTGCTCCCAGCCGACATTCTTGGTAATTCAATTTTTGATCGGAACGAACAACGTTTCGTATTTCATCAGGGACCGCTTTTTTCGCAAGTGGTGCTGATCGATGAAGTGAACCGCGCCACGGCCAAGACGCAGAGCGCATTGCTCGAAGCGATGGAAGAACATCAGATCTCGGCCGATGGCGTCACTTACGAACTGCCGCGGCCGTTTTTTGTCATCGCGACACAAAATCCACAATATCAGGTAGGGACATTTCCGTTGCCTGAATCGCAGTTAGATCGGTTTCTAATGCGGATCGAGCTGGGCGTGCCCGACCGTGCGAGCGAGCGGGCAATGCTTCTCGGGATGGATCGTCGCGAGATGCTCAAGGAATTGAATCCGGTTTTTGGCGCGGAAACATTGCTCGAGATTCAGGCAAAAGTGCGAACGATCCATACCTCGTCCGCGCTACTCGATTATCTCCAGGATTTGCTGGACGCTTCGCGACAGCGCCATCGCAGCGGTTTGTCGCCGCGCGCGGGTCTGGCCCTGCTTCATGCGTCGCAGGCCTGGGCCATGATGAATGGGCGCGACATGGTGCTGCCCGAAGACATTCAAGCGGTGGGGACCGCGGTGATGGCTCATCGGCTTGGACATGATATTGAGCAGTCCGGGCAAAGTGGTCGCACGTTGGCCGCTGCTCTTTTGAACAGCGTACCGGTGCCATGAGGCAAGGCGGATCTTCCAAAAGCAGTTTTCCCCTCGCTCCAACCAGAAGTTTCGCTGGCCTGCTATTTGTTCTGGCCGCAATCTGGTACGCTGCCTCCAGTCAAAATAACGCCGCGTCATATTTGCTCTTGTTTGCGCTTATGAGCGTTTTTCTGGTTTCAATTCCACGGACGCTTTTGAATCTGGGAGGCTTGCAAGCAACGGCCGAATCAATCAAACCAGCATTCGCCGGCCAGGAGGTTTCGCTGCCGGTCGAGGTCACGAACGAATCGCGCGCCACTCGATACGGGATTGCCCTCACGCTGCCAGATTTGGGCGACGCCGGCGAACACATCGATGAAATTCCCGCCGGCAAAGCCGCCCGCACTGTGCTTCGATTTCCCGCGGCGACCCGGGGCGAGCATCAGATCGGAAGACTGCACCTGACCAGTGTCTATCCGCTCGGTTTTTTGCAAGTGCTGAAACAACTTTCGACTCCGCAGCGTTATGTCGTTTATCCAAAGCCGGCCGGCGATCAGCGCCTGCCCGCCGAGACTGCGCGTTCGGGGCAACGCAGCTCACGGAGGGAGCTCGGAGAGGGCGACGATTTCGCCGGCGTGCGCGCGTACGTGCGGGGCGAGTCTCAACGGCACATTGACTGGAAAGCGGTCGCGCGCGGACAGGCATTGATGACAAAACAGTTTACCGCCGAATCGGACGGCATGCTCTATCTGGACCTTGCCGCGGTGCAGCTCGACGATCTCGAAGCGCGGCTTTCCCAACTCGCGCTCTGGGTCATCGAGGCGGAGCGTGCACGACGTCCTTACGGTCTGCGTCTGCCCGCGGCTGAAATTCCGCCATCACTGGGCGAGTCGCATCTCCATGGCTGCTTGCATGCATTGGCGTTATTCCAATGAAGACGCTCCGAAGACAAGACACACGCATCCCGCGACGACCGCTCTTGTGGCTGGCGGTGGCGTTACTTTTCGCATTGCCGCCCATGTTTGGGACCCTGCCATCCTGGGTGCCGTTGCTGTTTTTGATCGCGCTCACCGCAAAGTTCTGGATGCAACCGAAAGGTTATCATCTCCGCTCCCTGTTTTGGAAAGTGGTTCTGGTGGCCCTGATCCTGTCCCTGCTTTTCTTCAGCTACGGTTCGCTCAGGGGGATCGAGCCGGGCGTTTCCCTTATTGTCATGTTGACGTCGGTCAAGATTTTGGAAGCGCACACCGCACGCGAGTTCCACATCATGATCATGGTGGCGTGGGTTCTTTGCCTCTGCGGATTTTTTCTCTCTCAGAATCTCGCGATTGCGCTCTGTCTGCTTATCGCTTTCACTTTGCTGCTCGTCGCGCTCATCCAGTTTCATCGCGGATCATCATCCGCCTTTTGGCCGCCCGTTCGCACCGCGGGCAAACTTCTGGCCCAAGCCGCACCACTTATTGTTCTGCTGTTTCTCTTCTTTCCTCGCTTCAGCACCGGGTTCCGGTTTCAGATCGCATCGCAGCGAGGCTCTTCGACTGGTTTCTCCGACCATCTTTCACCCGGGAGCGTTTCATCTCTAACTAACTCTTCCGAAGTAGCCTTCCGCGCCGAATTTCCGGACGGCAAAATTCCGACGCTTGGTGCGATGTACTGGCGCGGTGTCGTCATGTGGCATTGCGAAGGTTTGGAATGGAACGCGCCCAAGAATCCGGCAGCACTGCCCAAGACCAGCCAAAGTTCGCTTCGGAGCGAAGGTGTTCGACAATGGATTACGATCGAGGCCCATGATGCGCGCTGGATGTTCGCGCTCGATTGGCCTGCGAATTGGCCATCGGGCGCGAGATTGGCGCCTGGCGATTATTTGTGGAGTGATCAGCCGATCCATAAAGCGCGCCGCTACGAAGTTACATCTTACCCGGAGATTCCGAACAACCAGCTTCATTCGGGCGAACGCGAACCATTGCTTCAACTACCCGCGGCCATCAGCCCGGCGGCACGCGCCCTGGTCCAGTCTTGGACGGCCGGCAAAGCAGAGCCCCGAGCGATCGTAGAGAAGGCTCTGGAGTTTTTTCGCGCCCAGGGATTTCTCTATTCCCCTTCGCCAGGCGAATACGGAAAGAATGGTCTCGATGAATTCCTTTTTCATCGCCGCCTTGGATTTTGCGAACACTACGCGGCCAGCTTCGCGACCTTGATGCGATTGGCCGGAGTTCCCGCGCGCGTCGTTACCGGTTATTTGGGCGGTGAGTATAACGAGATTGGACATTTCTTTCTCGTGCGACAAGCGGATGCTCATGCCTGGTGCGAAGTCTGGTTCCCGGACCGCGGATGGCAAAGAGTCGATCCCACTGCTGTTGTCGCTCCCGATCGCGTGAATTTAGGATTCAGCTCGTTTCTGGAACGTCGTGCGGCCGCCGGTCAGCTCGATAATACCCAGGGCGTGCTCGCGAGAAAACTTGCGCGTTGGCCGATATTCGCCCGAGCTCGACTCGGCTGGCAGACGCTTAGTTACGCCTGGGATACTCGGGTTCTAAGCTTCGACGGCGACGAGCAGGAATCATTTTTCACTGCCATCGGAATAGCCGGGCGCGGCCCGATCTTTTTCATTGTTGGTAGCCTGCTCGTCGCGATCGCGCTGCTTGCGCTTTACACGGGATGGACACATTTGCGTACTCGCGCCTGTGGCGACCGGATCAAGCGAATCTATGAAAGCTTTTGCCGAAAAGCGGCCAGGCTTGGAGCGCCGCGCAATCCATCCGAAGGCCCTCTGGATTTCTCCCGCCGAGCGATGCGCTTGTTGCCTAACGACTCCGAGCGGATCCGCAGCATTGCGGAAGCCTATATAGCGTTACGCTACGCGCCCGCATCGGATCCGATGACGCTCGAACAATTCGCCAAAGCAGTGAGCGCCTTCGTCCGCGCTTCTTGAATTTGGGGAGCGCAGGCTGCTAGCCTGCAGTTGCCGGCAACTTGCCGGCAACAAACGTGGCCGAAACGAGTTGGTTTTCGAAAACTTCTCAACCAGCAGCATGGAACGCAGGCCTGTGGCCCGTGCGCCGAGCGGACATTCTGTCCGCTTCGGCTCGCACGGAAGCGGAGTGCAACTCCGCTGGGCGCACAGACCTGAGAGGTCTATGTTCCGTAACGTCCCGGGGCGAACAGGCTAGCAGCCTGTGGCAACCCACAATCTCACGAACCATTCGACGGATGACCTCGTCCGCCCCCTGGCTAGTCTACCCACCCGGCACATATTTTTCGGGAATTGGTGCGCTCGCATTTTCCTGCTGCCAGTAAATTGAGACGATCCACCAACGCTTGCTATCGTTGAATAGCTGGATGCTGTTGATCCCGCGCATAAATGGTTCGGGATCGTTCTCGCTGTGGCGCGACTCGTACGTGCTCCAAACATGCGCAATCTGACCGAACCGTTCGGTGCGGCGCGCAATTTCCTTTTCGTAGAAGCCGCTTTTTTCAAAGAACGGCTCAACCCGCGCGATGTATCCCTCTATATCCAAAATGTGCGGCAGATGATCGACACCTTCCGTACCGGCCTCCATCGCAGTCGGAATCAAACGCGCGCCTGGCAAGTACAGCGAACGTTCGCGGTCCCAATTGCGTTTCTTTCCGGCCGGCCCTGAAATTCCGTCGTAAGCCGCGGTGATAATCGAATCGATCGTCGCGACATCAGCGGGATCGGCTTCTGACTTCAACATTGGATGTTCCGTGTTAGCCGTCCGATGTTTTGCTTTATGTCTTAATCGTCTCCAAAACCTTGCGCGCCGCATTGTGCCCGGGAATGCCACTGACGGCGCCGCCGCGTTGCGCGCTTGACCCGCAGAAGAAGACGTTCTCGTATCCGGTCTCGACGCCCCATGTCCCTGCTTGAGTTTTCGTGGTCGCGAATGGCCAGGTTGGCGCGTCGTGAAAAATGTTCCCATGAAACATTCCTAACGAGTCTTCGATATCAACCGGACTTTTGCTTTCGATGCAAAGGCTGCCGTCGCGTCCCACCGCGAGACAATCTTCCAGTGGCTCTTCCAGCCACTGGTTCATGCTGGCGAGGAATTTTTTCTCCGCTTCTTTCCGCAGCCTCCTATTGTCGCGCGCGAACAAGCTCCAGGGCACATCCAGTCCGAACAAGGTCATGGTGTGATAACCCTGTTCGCGCAAATCAGGAGCGAGAATGCTGTCGTCCGTGAGGGTATGACAATAGACTTCGCACGGCGTTTTCTCCGGCAGGCGTCCCTGCGCGGCCTGCCCGTAGCTCAGATTCATCTGCTCGTAACTTTCGTCACTGTGAAACGTTCCGCACCACGCGTCGGCCGCCGGGTACTTTTTCGCCTTCAACTTCGGCAGCTTGCGCAACAGCATGTTGATCTTGAAGACCGAGCCCTCATCGGTCGCGTCTGGCTGAAACGGCTTTCCGGTAAACTTCGCCAGCACGTTGCGACCGAAGTTTACGAGGACAAACTGCGCCTCGATTGTCTCCGTTTTTTCCGCCATCTCGAACTCAACGGTCCGGCTCTTTCCATTCAAGCCCAACGCGCGTATCCTAATACCCGTTAGAAATTCGGCGCCGCTTCGGCGGGCTGCTTCTTCCAGTTCGCGCGCTACTCCGCCCATTCCTCCCACCGGCACTTTCCATTCCCCCGTTTTGTTTCCAATCAGATGATAAAGAAAACAACGGTTCTGGACCAACGATGGATCGTGCGGATGCGTAAAGACACCGACCTTTCCATCGGTCAGGACAAGCCCGCGCACCAGGTCGTTTTGCAAATAACGCTCGATCGCACCTCCGAGCGGTTCCTCCGCCAGACTGCGCCACGCTTCCCGGGAAATATGATCAACATCAAACCGGCGACGAAACTCTTCTTTCGCGATCAGCGGTTCCAGCATGCTATCCCAGGAATGCTCGGCGAAAACGCGCGCGAGGTTATAAAATTTCTTTAGCTGCTCAAACTCTTTGTCGCTGCCGGTCAGATCGATCATCGACTGGCGACCCACCTCGTTCTCGACATTGCTCAAGAGCAATCCATTATGTTTTCCATTCCTAATATAAGGGGTGAAGGATCCAGTCGCACGCCGCCGCAGCTCAAGATTCAACCCGAGATCGCGAATGATTTTCTCGGGAAACAGACTAACGAGGTAGGAATAGCGTGAGAGTTGGGCGTCATAATCTGGGAAAACTTTCTGCGAAGTAGTCGCTCCGCCAATATAATCGTTTTTCTCTAATAAGAGTACGGTGAGGCCAGCCCGCCCGAGATAACTGGCAGCCACCAGCCCGTTATGCCCCGCTCCCAGAATAACGACGTCGTATTTGCTCTTAATCCGGCTCATGCTCGATTGAACAATCAGAAAAGGTTCAGTTCGCTTACGCCAACCGCCCGGGTATGGCAAGGGCAAAGCAGGACATGCAGAAGTATGTCCCTCCGCCTTTTGGCGCAGCGCGAGGGGATCACGTCGAAGGGACGTGCGCTTCTGCGCGTCCTATTTCCGCTTTCCGTCAAACATTAAACCTCGTACATCAAACATGTTCCTATGGATACCTTCGGAGGACTAGTGACTGTTGCGGTTACACGGACTGAGGGCACCACTAATGTCATGTGATCATCCTTCTAGTGCAGATAATTGTGATTAGCTTTACTGTTTTTCGCACACTAATTTAAGAAGGTTTAGTCTTGTCCGAAATCGGTTGATCGATGAGCACCCTACCCGAGATCCGGACCCGCTGCCTCGTTGTCGGCGGCGGACCAGCGGGCATAATGACCGGTTTTTTGCTGGCGCGCGCCGGAGTGGACGTCGTTGTTCTGGAAAAACACGCCGATTTCAACCGCGATTTCCGCGGCGACACCATTCATCCTTCCACCCTCGAGCTTTTGCATGAGCTCGGATTGCTCGAGGAATTTCTTCGCTTACCCCACCAGGAACTACCTGAAATACGCGGAATATTTAATGGTCATGCGGTGCCCATCGCCGATTTCTCGCGTTTGCCAACGTGCTGCAAATTCATCGCTTTCATGCCGCAATGGGATTTCCTGAACTTTCTTTCCAGCCGGGCAAAGCGATTCCCGACCTTTATTCTGCACATGCAGCATGAAGTCATCGATCTGCTTTTTGAAAATGACGACATTGCCGGCGTTCGGGTAAAAACTCCGGAGGGCGAGCGCAAAGTGCGGGCTGACCTGATCATTGGCGCGGACGGCCGCCATTCGATCACACACACGAGAGGAAACTTCGAGGTCGAGGAATTCGGCGTGCCGATCGACGTCCTTTGGATGCGCCTTTCCAAACGGGAGAACGATCCGCCACAATCACTTGGATTTTTTCGCCACGGGAAACTGCTCGTTCTCCTCGACCGCAGTGATTATTTCCAAGTCGGTTTTGTTATCCCAAAAGGTGAGCTCGATGCGATCAAGCAGCGCGGCTTGCCTGCCTTGCATCGCGACATCATTCGCCTCGGACCTTTCCTGGAAGATCGAATCATGGAGCTGGATGATTGGGCAAAGATCAAACTGCTCACCGTCCAGATCAACCGCCTGCGAAAATGGTATCGCGAACGCTTGCTGTGTATCGGCGACAGTGCACATGCGATGTCGCCCGCCGGGGGCGTCGGCATCAACCTCGCCTTGCAAGACGCAGTGGCGACCGCAAATTTGCTGGCGGCAAAGTTGAGAGCCGGGCCAGTGTCGGTCGCTGATTTGAAGCAAGTGCAAGAGCGTCGCGAATGGCCTACCCGTGTAATCCAGGCCATGCAGGCATTCATTCACCGCCGTGTAGTAACCGGACGCGAATCAAAAAATGGAGATTCGCTTCCCATTTTTCTCAGGCTCTTTCAATGGTTTCCGGCATTGCGTTCGCTTCCAGCGCGCTTTATCGGCCTCGGCCCGAGGCCGGAGCACATTCATTCGCTAGCGGCAAATTAGAGCAGGCTACTCGCACATGCCAGATGGCGGGACGCGCTTCGGCGCGCCCGGATATGAGGAAGCATGTCCTCAGAAGGTTCATCGTGTTTTGGGGCCGCGCCGTACAATCAACGGCAAGATGCCCCGTGGGCCCTACAGGCAAGATGGCCGTTCTACAGCCTCAAAACCGTTTCGCGCGAAACCGCTGCATCAACTCGAGGATTTTCTCCCGCACCTCAAATAATTCGGCGCGAAAGGCCTCCAGCCGCTCGGGGGGAAGCAAATCCTTTTGCGCCACTTTCTCCGCCGCTGCCATGCTGGTATGCAAATAATTGAGCGCTCGTTTCAAGGCCGCAACAACGAACCCACCGTTACGGGAATCGTCCTCGTCATAAGCGAGGCAATCGAGCGCGCCCGCGATTTTTGCGCCCGCGGTTTGAAACTGAAACACCATTTCGAAAAGATCGCTATCGCCATTGTCCTCAAGCAGACCGCGATCATCGCAGAAATGCCACATTGCGACTCCGCTTTCGAAAGTACGTTTCGTCAGCGGATGATGAATCTGACCATCTTTATCGCGCACCCAATCGGCTCCTTCGGTCAACGGATTTGGCTTCAACGGCGGAATCTCTTCTCGTTCGCGCTCGGGAAGCGCTCCGCGCTCGTCTGCTTCCAACGCCTCCTCCAGCCAAGTCCAACCCATCTCCCGTGCCACGATTTTTTCGCGATCCGGATGCCCCTCATACTTTTCGAACAGCTTCATGTACTTGTCCGTGCGGGCGTCTGATTCACGCATAAATTTCTCGTAACCGAATTCATCGAGCGGTTGTTCGTTCTCAATTTCAAATTCCCTTTCTTCAGCATCCGGCAAATCGATTTGATCGAGCCGTTCCAGCCAGGCGCGCAGCGCCTCATGGCAGGAAGCAATTTGGCGCTCCTCATCTTCCGGCGAAAGCTTCCACTCCGCCGGCGAAACTTCGATCTGATAGTCGCTGCTCTCGATCACCACGCGGCCAGTGACTTCGCTGAACCATTCCAGATAGAGGGCATTAGCAAAATGCTCCGGCGGCGGCGTACCAGATCTCGTTAGGCGTATCGCTTCTTCTAACGGCACATCGAGGACCCGCACTCTGCGCGAAGCCGTGATCTCGCCGGCAACGCCACACTGCAAAGGCGCGGGTACGTTCTGCTCGTCTTCCGTTGCCAGCGGATGCGGATTTTCAAATCGCACGACACATCCCGCCAGATCGCGCAAACAATTTCCCGTCAATTCCAGGGTCACCGGCCGCTCGACCCCGACAAGTGTGATCCATCCCTCAACCCGCCCGCGCCAGCGATTATCGATTTCGCCTCGGACAACGCTTTGATGAATACGTAATGCCATTGCCGGAACACTCCCGAGCAAGGATAATAACGCAAACTATCTGTCATTTGGCCGCATCTTTGAACCCTTCCACCGCGTGATCGCTCGAAGCTAAGAATTGTTCGGTTCGCAGTCGTCCACGATTTCAGGCATTCCCGCGGGTTGCGATACCTTCGGCGGGCAGTTAACAATCCTACGATTTGACTCCTTCCCCAGCAATGATCGCCAAAGCCCGCCGATGATCATTTCTCACAAGCACAAGTTCATCTTTGTTAAAACGGTCAAGACCGCGGGGACAAGCCTTGAAGTATTTCTCTCCCAGCATTGCGGTCCAGATGATGTCCTTACTCCGTTCTCCCCTCCCATCGAGGGACACCAGGCGCGTAACCACGAAGGATCCGCCAACCCCGTATCTGAAATCCTGCGTATCCCATTCGGGCCGCGTTCTGCCTGGCGGTGCCTCCTCGCAGAACGCCGCCGGTTTTACAATCATATGCCGGCCTGGCTTGTTCGTTTACGCATTCCTTCCGCCGTCTGGGACAGTTATTTCAAGTTCTGCGTCGAGCGAAATCCCTGGGATAAGGTTTTATCGCATTACCACATGCACGCCTACCGCCTTGGTGGCGCGCTCTCCCTCGATCAATACTTTGCCAGGGGTAAGTTCCCGATCAATTACCCGCGTTACACCGATCCATCCGGATCGCGAATTATCGTCGATCGGGTTGTTCGTTATGAAAATCTGTCCGACGAACTTGGCGAGATTTTTGCGCGCTTGAACGTGCCCTTCCAAGGCGACCTCGGCGTCAGAAAAAAGGGTCACTTCCGAACCGATCGCGCACCGTATCAGTCGGTATTTAGTCCGAAGCAACGTCAGATTGTAGAAAGAGTATTTGCCCGCGAGATCCAACTCCACGGCTACCGTTTCGAACAAGGCTCTAATGTTGAAGCCACACCGAAACCCTGAATTGCTTCTGCTTCGATGTTCAGTGTTCGATGCTGATCTTCGTTGTTTTTTCCCTTCTCCGGACCAGAGAAGGTTAGGATGAGGGCACTCTCCCAGAATCGGCGTTGCTAAAGATGGATCGTCCGGCGCTGCGGCCAGCAGCTTGAACCACGGACCCAGCCGGCGCATGATGTCGTACCAAAGCCTGGGCAACCGGTCGAGTTTCAGTGTGGCGCGGTCCGGTTTGCGAATGACCCATGCCTTTTGCTTCATCTCCGCTTCGAGCTGACCCGCTCCCCACCCCGCGTAGCCGATAAACGCGCGCACAGAATTGGGATCTTTCCCAAGCTTTTCGTTTGCTTCTTCAACATCCACATTGTGATTCAATTTGAGTCCTTCCCCGGTTTTCCATTCCAGCGAAGCAAAAATCAAACGGTCGCGACCGACCGGTCCGCCGAAAAATACTGGCACCTTCTCCAAGGCGTTCAGCGGCGTTTCCGTTACCACTTCGCTCACCTGTTTTTCGAGCGGCCGATTCAAAATCACGCCGAGGGCGCCCTCGTTAGCGGTATGAGCCGAAATGAGCAAGACGGCACGGCGAAAATTTGGATCAAGCATGCTGGGATGCGCCACCAGCAACGAACCCGCGTAACTTTCTGCTCTGTCCTGAGGTAATTCGCGCACGATTTTATGTAAAAGCGTCCCCGCATGTCCGCAAGTTGATGGGGCACGGTTACTAAATTTTTACCCGACTCAATCGGCGATCACGCATTTCGTAAATGGTCTCAGCTGCAATTCCATCGCGCCACGGCATCGCGGTGGCCGTAACCAGCTTCTGCGAATCCGCTGGCAAATTATCAAGCAACGCGTTGCGGCGTTCGGGATCGAGCTCGCCGAAAATGTCGTCAATCAAAAGCAATGGCGCTTTTCCCTCGCTTGATTTTTTCAGCGCCTCCGCTTGCGCGATTTTCATTGCCAGCGCGATTGTTCTCTGTTGCCCTTCCGAGGCAAACTGTGCCGCCGGTAAATTATCGACGAGCAATTCCAGATCGTCGCGATGTGGACCGACAATTGTCTGACGTAAACGGATTGATTCGCTGTGCGACCGCTCGAGATCGCCCCCGAAATCGTCGCTGGCGCCGGGAAGAAATCGGAGCTCGAATTTTTCACGACCGGCGCTAATGCGCTGGTAAGCCCGTGTCGCCAGGGGGCGAGCATTCTCGCTAATTCAATGCGCAGACGCAGCAGCACTCGACCATGTTCAATGAGCGGGACGTTGTACGCTACTACTTCACGCGCGCGCGGCACAGGCGATTTCAACAGCGCGTTACGCGCGCGCAAGGCGCGTTCGTAAGCCCGCAAGGCCGGCCGATACGTTCCATCGATTTGTGCCCCCAGGAAATCCAGGTAACGACGCCGCGCTTCTGATCCACCGTGCACGAGTTCGACGTCGGCATTCGCCAGCGAAACCACGCGCCCGATACGCAAATATTCGCCCAGTGTTCTCTGTTCGATCTCATCAAACTTCACCCGGCGTCGTAACGTGCTGTAGCGAAATTCAAGTTCGTGTTCCTCGAACTTGCCGCTGACTTGGAAGAATTTTTTACCGATTTGAATGACCGGTGCGAGCGAAGAAGAGCGCTGCGATTGCAAACGCAGAAGAACGCAGGCTGCTTCCAATATCGTAGTTTTTCCCTCGCCATTCGCCCCGAGAAAAAAATTGAAAGCAGGACCGATATCGATCGACACGCCTTCGAAGCAACGGAAATTGCGCAACCGCAAACTCGTCAGCATTTAGAGAAATTTTCGCAGCGCGGCATTAATAACCAAGGCCCGATCCAAACATAGGCATCCTATCTGTGTTCCGGTTCTCCGCGTCATCCGCACTATCCGTGGTCAAAATTCTTGATTCGATGACCGGGCAAGATACGCGGGCTGGAAGAAGCGTACTCGCACGCGGGTCATCCGGAGCGCAAGCGAGGGAGCACACATATCTGTATTGATCACACAACCTACCTCGCATCATTCACCATATTCGAGAGGTCCCTCGCCGCCTTGCGCGGCTCGGGATGATAGCGCGTGCCAGAAGGACGCCCCACCCTAAAGCGTGATCAGCTCAAGCCGACTCTTCATTTCCGCCGGGACGCGATCCCGATGATAAAAACTTCCGCTGATCGGCGTGATATCCGCAGGCCGTAATCCGACCGCGGCGGCAATGAAATTATCATTGCAAAAAATACCATTCGTTGGGTCCAGCCCAATCCAACCAGCGCCGGGCAAAAAAACTTCCGTCCAGGCATGCAACGAACCTTCGGCCCGACGAACTTCCTCATCCGTTTCACGCAAATATCCGGAGACGACTCGCGCTGCCAGACCGAGATCGCGCAGCATTTCCGCCAGCAAGACCGCGGTATCTCGGCAAGCGCCGCGTTGCCGACGCAATGTTTCGGCCGGCGATTGCGCCGCGCCTTCCTCACGGCGCTCATAGGAAATTATTCGGTGAAGAGCCTTCGTTAATTCCACCAACATTGCCACAGTTTCTCGCGGCGATTCCCGTGACGGGGGCTTCCAGCCGGGCAATGAGAGGGACTCGCTCGTTTGGCGTTTGCAATAAGCGCAGATAATCGAGGCGATATCTTCTTCGTAGTTGAAGGGCATTTGGACAACGCGACGGGAAAGAACAAAATCGAAAGGATTCTTTTTTGTCGCGTCCACATCCAGGGCAAGCCGCAGCTCCAGCACTTCCGACGGCTGATCGAAAAAACAGGAAGCGACGACATTATCGAAAACATCGCGTCCAAAGCGCACCGTCGTTTTCGGTTTGGTTTGGAAATCGAGCCGGGTTATCTGTAGAAACCGATCGGTGCGGGGAAACAGGCGCACGTCGTGTGGTGAGAACCTGACCGCCCGATCGTAGCGGTAAATTGTTTCGTATCGAATTCCGATTTTCATCTGGCGGATTATGGCATCTGGACAGACTCAATGCATTTAAGCTAAAATTTTGTTGCAGGCCGCGCGAAGCTCATCTACTGGACACGAAGCTTTCCAAGATTGTTCTGGGGGGAACAGCCGCCCTTCGCGTCCTTTCGGGCGCGGGGGGCGGTACTTCCTTCTGATGACGGCGCCGCCATCTTTTTCCCGACATTTCAATTGGACGCTGGCGTTCACCGTCATTGGGCTGAGTACGATTGCCGCGGCCGTTTTTGTCTTTAACCGCTGCGCCTCATTGCCCGGACGCACGACCAAGGAAACGGTCGACCAAATGGAACGGGTCGGGCGCGATTTGCGCGACGCGATTGTGCAGATCGCGCAACTGCAACCGCGCGTCACCATTAACAATCGTGTCTATTTTGAACAAACTTCACCGATTGCCGAGTTGGCGCTGGTTTCCCAGAAACTCGAAGTCGAGCATGAATTCCTCCACACTTGGGCCGGAAGCACCAAACGGCTGCGTTTGCACGGGACCTATACCGCTAAAGCCGGCTTCGATTTGCGTCAGGAATTCAGTGTCACTGTCGCGCCGGAAGCGACCATTGTTCGTTTGCCACATGCGCAAATTCTCGGTGTCGAACAAAACGCGATTGAACTGCTAGCCTACGAGAATGGTTTTTGGAATCCAATTTCTGGGGCTGACGTGCAAGCGGAGTTGATTACTCTTGGCAAACTTGCGCGCGATCGGGCCGCTGCGCGCAATCTGGCGGCTGAAGCCGACGAGTCGTTTCGGACACAACTGAAAGGCCGTATCGGCAACACGCCGCCGGTGCAGGTAATTTTTTACCCAGCGCGGAAGTCTGATTGATGCGTCTTTGCGCTCGCGCGGTTGCGCGTTAGAAGATTCGCCATGTCGCTACGGAAAAAACCGCTGCTTGTGCCCGGTTTTGTTCTGCTGGCACTCGTTCTTGTGCGCTTTGTTATGCCGCCACTAATGGAACACAGCATCGCAGCCTGGCTCCGCTACGAAGCCCGGCGCTCGGGACTCGTTCTCGATTTCTCCGAAATTCACGCTCCACTCTTTCATCCACTAGAAATCCGCGAGCTGAAGATTGTCGGCGCCGGTCTCGATGCCGAACATTTCGAGTTTGACGCTGGACGCGTCGAGGCCGGTCTCAGTTTTGCCGCATTTTTCGGCGGATCGGAAAAGTCACACCTCCTTTCTTCGCTCCTCATCGAGCATGCAAAATTCTTCATACGTGGCCGCGCGCCACTGTCGGCCGGTCCCATTGATTGGACTGCGCTCGCCAGACTTTTGCCGGAACGGTTCGAGATCTTTGCCGATCAGCTCAGACTCGAGCAACCATTTTCCTTGCTGTTGTTTCAGGATACAAAAGTCTCCGCAAGTAAAGGGAATAGCGGCATACTTTCAATTGGCGCGGTTGAAATGCGCGCGCCTTTTTTGGAAAAACATTTCGCGCATGTTCGCGGCATGACACGCTGGCAGGACGACCGACTTTCGATTGGTTCGATCAATCTGCTGGAGGGTCTCACGATCGATTCATTGGTAATTGATCTCACCGGCTTGCGCACTGGGCGCGTCGGTACCGATCTCGGCGTGTCCGTTTTGGGTGGCAAAATGCGGGCGAATATTGCGACCGAACGTCCCGGAAAAACACGACTGTGGGATGCGGCCGGCACTGCATCAGGAATTTCCCTTCCACAACTTGCCAGCGCCCTGGGTTTCACCGTGCCGGTCCAAGGAATGGTCCGCGCCTCGAAGTTCACTTTCCGCGGTGATCCACGCGACTTTCTCAACGCCACTGCCTCGATCTGGACGGAATTAACTGGCTTCAGCTGGCGCGAGCGCAAGGCCGACGTCATCATGCTGGGAGCGAATTTTTATGGACACACCGTTCAATTGCAGCAGCTCTTTATTAAACAACGCCGCAACGAATTGACCCTCAGCGGCGAAACCGCCATCGGGACAGAGTGGCTTAATCCGGATTTTCGCGGCGACATCTCCGCATCAATTAACGATCTCGGTCAATTCGCTGAGCTTTTCGGCGCCTCACCAGAAGCGTTTGCCGGTAAAGTGGCGGCTCGCGGTCGCATGCATGCTCACGAGCGAACAGTTGATGGCGACCTCGCTCTCACCGGCGATGCCTTAAAAATTTTTCGTCTCCCGGTCGATTCTTTAACCGCGCGAATTGGTCTCGAGTCGGGTCGAGCGCAAGTGGATCAATTGGAATTGAAGCGGGGTGAGGATTTTCTGCGCGCGCAGGGAAAGATCGATCTTGCGCAAAAAAAATCGTTTACACTCTCGGCGGAAAGTTGGTGCCACGAATTGCGCGACTACGCTCTGGAATTCCCCATTATCGGAACGTTGTCCGGCGCTCTTTCGACCAAGCTTACCGGCGCGGGCGACGAAAGCAGTTTCAGCAGCACCGTTTCCGGGCAAACCAATCAATTCTCTTTTTCTGCGCAAACCAACTGGCGCAGCGATGCCATCGCCATCAATTCCCTCAAGATAAATCTGAGCGACACTGCCGCCGCCGAACTCAAGGGAACGATCGATCTCACCGATCCAAAACATTTTCGCGCGAATCTTTCATCAGCGAACGAACTCCGCTGCGACGGGCCGTTGGCCGACAAGGGGTGCGCGCACGGTCTTGAGTTGCATGAGGGCGAAACCGGATTGCCATTCTCCGAAATCGCGCTCGACGGACGCGATCTCACACTGCGTCAATCCTCTCCCACTGCCATCGCGCAATCGATCAAGCTCTGCGACGAAGGCGAGCCAGGTCAGCCCGTTCAGATCAATATTCCAAGGCGCCTGGAGCCACCACCTCCGTCGTCTCCTTCCCCTGCTCCGCTTCCCTCGCCCGCTCCTCCACCGCCGTAATCAGCCAGTGCTGCAATTGTTCTTCGAGCTCGGCCGTGACCGAAACCTGAAATGCCGCACCGGCATCGACTCGCAACGTTTCTCCTTCGGCCGTCTCGAAAATCAATTGCACCGGCCGGTGACCCGGCGAAGCCGCCAGCAGCGACTGAACTTCTCGCAATTCATCACTTCCGGCGTTCGCCGAAAAATGCAGACAAAGTGGCGGCGTCTCAACGCGGTTCAGGTTTGGAACACGCGGAGCTTCCAAGGAAAGGAGGTGCAATTTTTCCGCGGTGGCCCGCAATGACTCATCGCGCAGATCGAGTTTGCCACGGACCCCGACGACATTTCCCGGCACTAACTTTTCCGCGCATTCGAGATAAAGCTCGTTCCAAACGACCAGCTCGAGCGTGCCCGTCAAATCTTCCAGCCAGACGACGGCGAACGGTTTGCCTTCTTTCCTGGTAAATTTCTTGTCCACCTGCGTAATCGCGCCCGCCACCCGGAAAGTGGCGCGATCGGAGAGTTCACCGAGCGATGCGATCGATTGATATTTTCCGTTCGCAATAACATCAGCGTAGGCATCGAGCGGATGTCCGGTGACGTAAAAGCCGAGCAACTCTTTTTCAAAACTCATTTTCTCGCGGTCGCTCCATGGAGCGACTGTCCGCTTCCGTGCCGGCGCGACATGTTCGTGGCTGTCCCCGAAAAGTGAGACCTGCCCTGCCATTCGATCACGATGTGCCGCGGCCGACGAGGCCAGCGCATCGTCGATGCAAGCGAAAAGTTCCGCGCGTTCGCGATGCAGAAAATCGAACGCACCACACTTGACCAGGGATTCCAACATTTTGCGATTGGCGATGCGGGAATCGAGCCGGCTGCAAAAATCTTCCAGCGACTTGAAGTCACCGCCGCGTTCGCGTTCGCGAATGGCAAGCTCCATTGCTCCTGCGCCGACATTCTTGATCGCTGCCAAACCAAAGCGGATGGCGTTGTAGCCGCGGTCGCCGACCGCAGCCGTCCCGTAATCTTCTTCCGCGTCGCCGCCGCGGCCAGCGACCGCGGCTACCGTTTCCGGCACAAATTTCAACCCACTCCGATTCACGTCCGGCGGCAAAATGGTAATGCCCATCCGTTTGCACTCGCTCACCAGCACCGAAATTTTTTCGGTGTTATTGATTTCATTCGAGAGCAAACCAGCCATGAATTCGACCGGATGCTTCGCCTTCAAAAACGCCGTCTGATAACTGATCAACGCATAGGCCGCGCTGTGGCTCTTATTGAATCCGTAGCCGGCAAATTTTTCCAGTAAATCGAAAATCGTGTTCGCTTTTTTCTCCCCGATCTCGTTGGTGCGCGCGCAACCGGCAATGAAATTGGCCCGCTCTTTCGCCATCTTTTCCTTGTCCTTTTTTCCCATTGCCCGCCGGAGCAAATCTGCCTGCCCCATCGAATACCCGGCCAGTTTGCTCGCCGCCGCCATCACCTGCTCCTGGTAAATCATCACCCCATAGGTGTCGGCGCAGATTTCCTCCAGCAGCGGATGCTCGTATCTAATTTTCGTTAGCCCTTTTTTCCGCTTGATGTAATCACCGATCAACTCCATCGGCCCCGGTCGATAAAGCGCGATCAACGCAATGATGTCGTCCAACTTCCGCACATCGAATTGCTTCGAGACCGACGTAATTCCGCCCGACTCCATTTGAAACAAGCCAATGGTTTCGCCCCGGTTGTAGAGTGCGAAGGCGGCCGCGTCATCCAGCGGAATGTTCTTGAGCGAGAAGTCGGGCACATTTTTTCGAATCAACGTTACCGTGTCTTCAATCACGGTCAGCGTTTTCAATCCCAGAAAATCCATTTTCAGCAGCCCGAGGTCGTTCAATGGATTCATCGAATACTGGCTGACGATGTCGTTGCCTTTGACGTCACGGCAGAGCGGAACGTACTCGGAAAGATCGCGATCGCTGATCACCACTCCGGCGGCGTGGACACCGGCGCTGCGAGAAAGTCCTTCCAGCGCGGTCGCGTATTCCATCAACTGCTTTGTCTGCGGCTCGGTCGCGACTGCTCTTTTCAACTCCGGATTTCTCTCGACCGAAGAATTCAGGGTGATGTTCAGCTCGTTCGGGATCATTTTCGCAATCCTGTCACCGTCCCGCACGCTCAGTCCCATCACCCGCGCTACATCGCGCACCACGCTGCGCGCTTTCAGCCGGCCGAAAGTGATGATCTGCGCCACGCGACGTTCGCCATATTTTTGGCGGACGTATTCGAGGACTTCGCCACGGCGTGCTTCGCAAAAGTCCACATCGATATCGGGCGGAGAAATGCGCTCGGGATTGAGGAAACGCTCAAAGATCAGTCCGTACTGCAGCGGATCGATATCAGTGATGCGCAGAACGTAGGCGACGATGGAGCCGGCGGCAGAACCGCGACCCGGCCCCACTGGAATTCCTCGCTCTCTGGCGAAATGGATAAAGTCCCAAACAATCAAGAGATAACTAACAAAACCCGTTTTTTCCAGAACATCGACTTCGTAATCGAGCCGCTTGATTAGATCCTGATCGTTGGCCGCGCGTTCGCCGTAACGCTCGTGCAATCCCTTGTAACATAGCTCGCGCAAATAACCTTCACGCGTTTTCCCTGGCGGCACCGGATACTCGGGATATTTCGATTTACCGAATTCGATTTCGAGATTGCAACGCTCCGCGATTTCGAGCGTATTCGTGATTGCCTCCGGGAAATCGCGGAAGATTTCGCACATTTCCGCCGGCGATTTGAAATACAGTTCAGGCTCATAACGCATCCGCTGTTCGTCTTCAATCTTCGCGGCCGTGTTGATGCAAAGAAGAGCGTCGTGCGCCTTATGATCGCTGCGCCGAAGGAAATGAACGTCGTTGGCCGCAACCAGACCGAGTCCGAATTCGCGAGCGAATTTCGGCAGATGCGCATTGCATTGCTTTTGCTCGGCCATGCCGTGGTCGTGCAACTCCATGAAAAAATTTCGCGGCCCGAAAATGTCGCGATATTCCGCGGTCAGATTCTGCGCTTTTTCAACATTGTCGCTTTGCAAAGCACTGTTGATCTCACTGGCGAGACAACCGCTCAGGCCGATCAAACCGTCGGCATGCGCCGCCAACAAATCCTTGTCGATCCGCGGGCGATAATAAAAACCATCGAGATGCGCCGCCGAAATCAGCTTCACTAAATTGCGATAGCCAGTCTCGTTTTCCGCCAGCAAGGTGAAATGAAAGGTGGATTCGCGTGACGGTTTTTCCTTGTATGAGCCACTCGTGATGTAGGCCTCGCAACCGATGATCGGTTTGATTCCCGCTGCCCTGGCGCATTGGTAAAAATCGATCGCCCCAAAAAGATTGCCGTGATCCGTGATCGCTACCGCCGGCATTTTCATTTTCACCGCCTCGTTCATCAGCTCTCGCATCCGAACCGCGCCATCGAGAAGCGAGTATTCGGTGTGAAGATGGAGGTGAACGAAAGAATCGCGAGGCATCGAACGTCAGTATTAAGCGGACAAAACTTTTCGCAAATTTACCCAGCATTTTCAGCGCGATTTTTCGTGCGACTCTCGCAACGCCTAGGTGGATCGGCCGCTCCGTCGGGCGATGTTAAAGAAATGCGGCTTCGCCGCCTGAATTAGCATCGAGCACGGGACTGCTCGATCCACCCAGAGCATTGCCCTTTGGCCTGTGCTGGTAATCGCGTCGGTCGCCATGGCGCCCTCGGGATGACATTTCTTTTATTCCCGCAAAATCGTAATTGCATCGCGCGTGTCGCGTTGTTAAGAGAGCGCGTGCCGCGATCCGCTTTCGGTTTGCAAAGGAACGCGCGCACGCAAGTTTACCCGCAATGAAAAAACTCGAAGCGATCATCAAGCCCTTCAAACTCGAGGAAGTGAAAGAGGCCCTGGCCGAGCTCGGCATCGAGGGCATGACAGTGACGGAAGTGAAAGGCTTTGGGCGGCAGAAAGGGCACACCGAAATTTATCGCGGCAGCGAATACACCGTCGATTTTTTGCCCAAAGTGAAAGTCGAAGTCGTGCTCGCAGACGACATGGTGGATAAAGCCGTCACCGTAGTGGTGAGCGCGGCCAAGACCGGCAAAATCGGCGATGGCAAAGTTTTTGTTCTTCCGGTCGAACACGCGGTCCGCATCCGGACGGAAGAGATCGGCGAAAAAGCGGTGTAGCGCGCTGACGCGCTGATCGTTAAAACGTTGAATCGTTACATCGTTAAAACGATCAGCGTTGACCCAATTCGACATCCGAATGTTTTAACAATTTAACAGTTTAACTTTTTAACCCTTCAACGTTTCAACCCTGCAAGGCATAACCCATGGCTAAAGACAAAAAGACCCCGTCCGACGTTTCCAAAATGATCAAGGACCGCGAGGTAAAACTCGTGGATTTCAAATTTACCGATCTCCCCGGCACCTGGCAGCATTTCACCACCACCCTCACCGAATATAACGAAGACATTTTTACCGACGGCCTCGGCTTCGATGGCTCGAGCATTCGCGGGTGGAAGGTGATCAACGCCTCTGACATGCTCGTCGTCCCCGATCCGGCCACGGCGTGGATCGATATTTTTAACGCCGAACCAACGCTCTCGTTGATCTGCACCATCGTCGATCCGATCACGCGCGAACCCTACGATCGCGACCCGCGCGGTCTCGCCGAAAAAGCAGAGGCTTATTTGAAAAGCACCGGTATCGCCGACACCGCGAATTTCGGACCGGAAGCGGAATTTTTCATTTTCGACGATGTGCGTTTCTCGTCAGCCGCGAATTCCGCCTTCTACCAGATCGAAAGCACAGAAGCGCATTGGAATAGCGCGCGGGAAGAATTTCCTAATCTCGGTTACAAGATTCGTGCAAAGGAAGGTTATTTTCCGGTGCCGCCAGCCGATACCTTGCAGGACATTCGCAATGAAATGTGCCTCGAGCTGGAGAAGGCCGGTGTCCCGATCGAGCGCCAACATCACGAAGTCGCGACCGCGGGTCAGGCTGAGATCGACATTCGTTTCGCCCCGATGAAAGAGATGGCCGATCACATGCAGTACTACAAATACATCGTGCGCAATGTGGCCAAGCGGCACAACAAAACGGTCACCTTCATGCCCAAGCCACTCTTCGCCGATAACGGCAGCGGCATGCATACCCACCTCTCGCTTTGGAAGGGCGATAAACCGCTTTTCGCCGGCAACGGTTACGCGGGATTGTCCGACACTGCGCTTTTTTTCATCGGCGGAATTTTGAAACACGCGCCGGCGCTCACCTGCATCACGAATCCGACGACCAACAGTTACAAGCGGCTCGTCCCCGGCTTCGAGGCGCCGGTCAATCTCGCTTATTCCGCTCGCAATCGTTCCGCTGCGATCCGCATTCCCACTTACTCAGCCAATCCGAAGTCGAAGCGGATCGAGTTTCGCACGCCCGATTCAGCAGCGAATCCTTACCTCGCCTTCGCCGCACTCTTGCTGGCGGGCTTGGATGGAATTCAGAGTCGCATTGATCCCGGTGATCCACTGGATAAAAACCTTTACGATCTTCCACCAGAAGAACTCGCTAACGTGCCGAGTGTTCCCGATTCGCTCAGTGGCGCCATCGCGGCGCTGGAAAAGGACCACGATTTCCTGCTTAAAGGCGACGTCTTCAATTCCGACTTCATCGCAAACTGGCTCGAGATGAAACAAAAGGAATATGACGCCCTGCGGTTAAGACCGCATCCGTACGAATTTTCGATGTACTACGACGTGTAGAAGGGAACTATAGCGGCGACGTCCTCTTCAGATTCGGGGAGCGCACACGCCTCTGCTGTGCTCGGCGCCTCGCGGCAATGCTGGTGGAAGTTAGCCATCCTGGCTGACTCGGAGGATAAGCTTCCAGCTTGTCCATCTTCATACGACCGCCCGGAAGGCGGTCGGCCGAGTCAGGCTGGAAGCCTAACTTCCAACGCACGCGAGACGCGCACGGTCCCCAGAGAAATTGCAGCGACATTGCCTTCCTCTCGTTCCCAACCGGAGTTTGGGAATGAAAAAACACTGCGTCGGTACATTACATTTGCGCCGTGAAACGCACACGATACATCCTTGCGGCGTTGCTGGTAGCTTGTCTCGCGCTGATGTTTCTCACCCCTCTACCCGATCAACTAATTCTTTTTCCCACAACCCAGCGCATCGATCCGCATGGCGCCGTGCGGCAGACCATTCCATTCCAAAATGGTGAACTCGAAATCTGGACGGCGCGTTCGCGACTCGCGCAACAACGCAATCATGTCGATCACTACGTTCTGCGTTTCTACGGCAATGCCGATCGCGCAGAACGATGGGTTGCGCTCGAAGCGGATGCCTTCGGCGAACGTGCTGTTGAAGTTTGGGGAATGAATTATCCGGGCTTCGGTGGCAGCTCCGGCCCAGCACGTCTGAAACGAATGTCGCCTGCCGCACTTGCCGCCTTCGATGTACTGAAGTCGACGGCTCGGAACCAGCCGATCTTCGTTTTTGGCGCGAGCATCGGGAGCGCGGTGGCAATGGATGTAGCGGCCAATCGCGAAGTCCGCGGTCTTGTTCTTCACAATCCGCCGCCGTTGCGCCAAATAATCTTGCGCAACTACGGCTGGTGGAACCTTTGGCTGCTAGCCGGACCGGTGGCGCTGCAAATTCCCCACGAACTAGATAGCGTCGCGAACGCAAAACGAATTCATGCGCCCGCAATTTTTCTTCTCGCTGAAAACGACGAGATCGTTCCGCCAAAATTCCAACGCCTGGTGGCCGACTCTTTCGCCGGAGAAAAACAGGTGATCATCTTGCCTGGCGCTTACCACAACTCGCCGATTGAAGGCCCGGTCGTGGCCGAGATTCATCGGGCCTACGATTGGTTATTTGGCAGTGACATCCGCTAAGGACCAGCAGCCACCCGGGCTCCTTTGTGTCTCTTTACGAGAGCGGTTCCTTGACTTGTCATCCTGAGCGAACTCGAAGGATCTCTAACTACCGTTGTCTACTAAAGTCAGAGATTCCTCGACTGCGCTCGAAATGGCAAAATCGATAGTTAACATTTTTGTGTTGCATCTGCAACACCAAATTGTTACTTCAGAACCGTGCCTTTTTAGTCGCAGTTGTAGGGCGTCTGTGCCAGACGCCGCAACTTTCGAATGGCGTTTCACAGAAACGCCCTACAATTAAGCGGCCTGAAGCGCCTGTCTCGCCGCGACGACGCGTGACTCGCGCCTCCCACCCCCGTGTATAGTCTGCGCTTCAGCTTGAAGACGCAAAAAATTCTGATCATCCTCGCACTTACCGCGCTAGTCTGGATTGTCTTCGGACAAACCGCGCGCTTCGATTGGGTCCGTTACGATGATCACGATTACGTTTATCGCTCCGGTCGCGTGACCAGCGGGTTCAGCTTCTCCAACATCGCATGGGCCTTCACTCATTTTCACGCCGCCAACTGGCATCCCATCACCACCCTGTCGCACATGCTCGATTGCCAATTGTTCGGCGTAAAGCCTGGCCTGCATCATTTTACCAGCGTCGTCATTCACACCCTTGCCGCCATCGTGTTGTTTTTTGCCCTCGACTCGCTGACTGGAAAAACGTGGCGAAGCGCATTTGTCACTGCCGTCTTCGCCATTCATCCGCTTCGAGCGGAATCGGTGGCATGGATCGCCGAGCGCAAGGATGTCCTGAGTGGTTTATTCTTCGCGCTTACTCTGCTGGCGTGGTCCAGCTACGCGGGAAGGAAATCAGTGGCGCGCTACTTAATTGCGCTATTTGCCGCTGCGCTTGGAACGCTTTCCAAGCCGATGCTGGTCACAATCCCGTTCGTGCTTTTGCTAATCGATTACTGGCCACTGAATCGATTTCAAAAGGAGAAAATGATTTCGCTGCTTCTGGAAAAGATTCCCTTCGCCCTGTTTGCTGCAGCCTCGGCCGTTGCCACAGTACTGGCCCAACACGGCCAGATCGACACCTTCGGATTCTCGCTGCCGTTGCGTTTCGAAAATGCAATCGTTAGCTACGCCATCTATTTGCGTCAGCTGATCTGGCCAGTCGATCTCGCTGTTCTTTATCCGTATCCGGAAAAATTCTTTCCGTTCCTGACCATCGCCGGTTGTGCTGCGCTCCTGATCGCGTTGTCGGCGATCGCGATTATTTACCGAAAACAATTCCCGTTTCTGTTCACTGGCTGGTTTTGGTTTGTTGGCATGTTGGTCCCGGTAATCGGCATCGTGCAGGTGGGCCGGCAGGCTCATGCCGATCGCTATACCTATCTGCCGCTCATCGGTATCACCATCGCTATCGTGTGGCTGGTTGCCGAACTGACTGCGCGCTGGCGTTTTCGAAAACAAATCGGGGTGCTTGCCTGCGCCATCGTCATCATCACGCTAAGCGCTTGTGCTTATCATCAGGCCGCTTTTTGGCGCAACCCCGACTCACTTTGGCCGCATACGCTGGCGGTGACGACCAACAACGACGGCGCACATCTTGCCTTTGCAACGTCGCTTTTCGCCGAGGGCAAAACCGAAGAAGCAATCGCGCACGCGCGAGCGGCGGCAGAAATTCGTCCCGCTAATGCGGGTGTTTACGGCGAAGTGCCGGTCGGTCTGGAAGGGAAACCGCTCGACGAAGCAATTCTTTTCTGGAGCGCGCGGGTGGAGAACGAGCCGAACAATATCGGCGCCCATAACACATTTGGTGTCTTGTTGGTCCAGAAACACCAAACCCGCGCGGCCATCGAGCAGTGGGAAACCGCGCTTGGATTAAACCCGAAGGACGGAAATGCACAGAGCAATCTGGCATGGGTCTTCGCCACTGCGCCCGACGCCTCGCTCCGCAACGGAACTCGCGCGGTCGATTTGGCGGAGCGCGCACTGAAACTAGCCGGCGGCGTCAGCCCGATCCTGCATCGCACCTTGGCTGCGGCCTACGCCGAAACCGGTCGATTCGACGATGCCATCGCGACAGCGGAGCGCGGATACGCGTTTGCAGAGCGTGAAGGCAACCGCGAATTGGCCGACGAATTTGCTGCCGTCCTCGCCCGATACCGACAGCACCAGCCCTTCCGCGACGCAAGCCTGGAACTGCACGAAGATTGATTAAGAGCCGCATCTTAATATTGGAGGGATGGAGGGCGAGATCCACCAGCCCGGTTGTAGCAACAGCCATCTTGTCCGCCACTTGACGGACTCGTGGTGGCGAGGCTGTGGGGCTAACGGGCATCTCGCCCGTTGATTCTAGCCGTAAGGCGACCACCCAAGATGGAGACTGGATCCCTCCTCCGAATTACCTTGCAACTTCGGCGGGCGGCCTGATGTTTAAAGACACATTATGAGCTTGCTCGCGAGCTTCATGAATCTGGCAGGACCAGATCTGATCGTAATCTTGTTGATCATCCTTGTCCTTTTCGGGGCAAAGAAATTGCCGGAGTTGGCTAAAGGAATGGGACAAGCCGTTCGCGAATTTCAAAAGGCAAAGGATGAATTCAGCGACGAGCTGAACAAAGCCGGCAAGACCGAAGAAAAATCAGTTCAACCCGCCCAGGCAAACGTCCCGCGGGTCGAACCGGGAACCCCCGGTGCGACCACCCAGCCCGACCCGAACCAAACCGTCGCTCCCGGCAACCGCGCCGATCAAGTTTAGGCGCGTATCGCGCCTCGCATGCTGGCGATGGTGCCCCTCGCCATCGCGATCTTTCCCTTTCGTTGCGACGATCGCTGTCGCGCTTCGCTTCGGGCCCTTCGTCCGGTCGCCGCGACACGGATCCGATGAGCGAGCTCGCCCACCGAAGCCTCTTCGAAATAGACGAAAAAATGTTCGCAATTAAATACGAACTTTCATATATATCTCGTTAGATCGTGGCGTTTCTCGATTTCGTTTCCGTCGTTAGCATACTGGCAGCCGTTGTAGCTGCCCCGTTCATGTTGGTTGGATGGTCGAACATGCTGGTTCGTCCTAAAGAACGCGGCATACCGGTCAAGAGCTCGCTGGCGTTTGTTGGGCCGGTGGTTATTGGCCTGCTCTGCGCTGGCATCAGCACCTACGTCGGCCAGTATCGGCTCGCGGAGTTCCTCGACTCCGCTTCGCCTCATTGCACGGTTTCCATTGACGGGCGGGTGGCGCCAAATCCCGCGGAAGTTCTCGACGCGCTTCGCAGCATCGGCGATCTGCCGGCCCATCATTCTTCGCCTGGAAGCATCTTCGAGGTTGTCATCTCAGATCCGCCCCGGCGGTTCGCACTCTGGGTGGCTCGTGATTCCAGCGATCCGCGCGAGTACTGGGTTTTCTTTCCCTCGCCATCGAAGCTAGCCTTTAGAGCAGCGCTGAAGACGGACATAGGACACGTGAAGACAAGCGTATTTGACGGCTATGGGTCTTAAACGATCTAACCAGACGCTGCAGCCGACGCCTAGCCGACTTGTTTCCTCCCTTTCCATGATTAACATACCTCCAGAGATAGCCACTCGCGCTCTCGCTAGCCGCGGCTGAGCTTGAGCTCGTTAGACCTATGAAGCGCGACGCGCGGATAGCTAGCCCGCGAACGGGCGGATTTCTACAGTTTCGAAGTTTCTAATCTCGGTCGGTCGGCTTCAAGACAGCTGCGGTTGACGTGCGATCCTGAGATTAAGCCGGTTGGTGCAGTTGGAAGCGTAGTGCAGATCGGAAAACCGACGGACGCTACCGGGTTGTTTCGGCACCCGATTACTTATCTTGCTCCCGGCCAGACTATCCGCGTTTTGTTCGGCCACTATTCAGGTATCAGAGCCTCTTACCCCGATCTGATCTTTAGGATTACATTGGCGTATGAAGGTATCAGACAGTTGTATAG
>QHPP01000250.1 GCA_003219125.1 Verrucomicrobiota bacterium | reverse complement strand
TGAAATTCCACCTCGCGGCCACCCGCGACTTTCTTTTCACTTGCAATCGGCATGTTCGAAAGCGTCATCCAATTTTCCGGAACGACTGCCGTTAACTGAAAGCGGGCACGAAAAACCGGCTCATCCCAGCAAGGGAAAAGTCGCCGCGCATCAGTGGCTTCGAATTGCGTTCCGAGAAACATCTTCTTAGCGCCTGTGCCTTGCTCCTGATATTTGGCGTAAAAGAGGCCGCGACCGAATTGATTGATTTTACCCCTGAACCGAACCGCCAGGGTGTGCTCCCCCGGCCTTAATTCTTCAGGCGTCGCAATTGTCAGCAACTCGCTTTTGGCGTCGAATTTGATTGCCGTTTTCGGGACAGTTTTGCCGTCAATTTCCGCATCAGCAACTGCGAGCTCGAGCGCATTCAAAACGATCTCATGAGTCGGTTGCTCGACATTTAGCTTTACTGTCTCGCGGCCAGCGAAGGTGAGTTTTTTGAGGTCGGGTTTAATCCAGATCGCATATGCAATCGGTCGAACGTGTTTTGGCAATTTGCCGGGGGTGCTGGCGAAGTCGAAAGGCTTTTCAGCGTGGAGAGAAGTCACAGCCGCAAAAAAATAGACCAGAAAAGCGAAGCGCATCCGCTCACTAAACAATAGCGGGAATAAATTGCACCTCCTTGCGCCAGCAAGCTAGCTCACAAATGCCGCAAAATGTAGAGTTAACATTTGGATGTCGCATATGCGATACTTGAATGTTCACTCCTAAAAGCGGGACCTCGTGGACTTTCGCTCAGCCGTCAAATCAACGGGGGTCTTATTGTACGACCAGCACGATGACAAGCTGGCCATCGCCTACCTGCGGGCCCCGAATTACCAGCGGGCTCGCTTTGCTCAGTCTGGCTTTGGTTTCCAACAACAGCTTTTGTTCCTGAAAAAGTTTCAGATTCAGAACATAGGCATCCGCTTTTTCGCCCCGAGAATCGACATGCAGTGAAAAATATTTACTGGCCGCGAGCCAGTCTTCTTGGCCGGTTTTTAAGGTCTTGCGCGCTTCCCCGATAAGCTGAAACTGGGAATAACCAAAGAGTTTCCGTAACGTTCCTTCGATTTGCGTTATTTCCGCCGGCGTTGGTTCGGTCGGTGGCGAATTCGTCGCGATAATTAATCCACTCCAGACCGTTTGTTCCGGAAGTGACGCTCCCCCGATACTAAGCGCGACGGATAGAATCGCGACTAGTAACAGAAGATGCGATCTCATTTTATTTTGCCGCGTATTCGGGCGGCAACGATTGCAGACCATCCACCCACAGTACCGTCACGTGATCGTCCTTTTTCTGAAACATCGTGATGGTTGCGTTCGGACTTACCGTCGGATCGACTTGAGCGCCCAGAATCTGAGTCAGATACTGAGACTGACTCGGCGGCGTCCCTTCCCGAAATACCAGCACGGTACAAATCGCGAAGACCGCGAGCGAAGTGATGCCGCCCCAAAGCAGCCGGCGAATAGTCCACCAGCCGGTCCGGATCGCGTCGGGCTCCGATCGGATCGGCGCGTTCTCACGATCCAAACGTCCCCGTAATTGATGGCTAAAGAAATCAGCGTTGCTTAGCGCCATCGCTTGCTCGCGCAAAAGAGAACCGACTTGTTTCGCATTCTGCTTTTCCGCTTCCGCTGCAGTTCTATCCGGGAGCGAGGCCAGGAACTTCTCCAGCTCACGACCTGTTAGCTGGTCGTCGATCCAGGCTGTCCACTTTTCCTCAAACGTTTTCATAAACATCCCTCAATAGGTTCTGCAGTTTTTTGCGCGCATAAAATAGTCGCGACATCACGGTGCCAATGGAACAACCGAGCGCTTCTGCGATCTCGTGGTATTGCATGTCTTCGGTTTCCTTCATCAAAATTACCGCCCGATGTTCTGCCGACAGTTGCTCGATTGCTTGATCAATCCGCGCTCGCACCTCGCGCCGCTCCATTCGCTGGTGCGGCAATGGCTCGGCCCGCGGAACAGTTTTCGAGGCCGGATCGATTTCTCGCAGCTGAACATTGTCATCGAATTCCGTTCCACCTCCTTTGACCTGTTTTTTGCGGAGCCAATCTATGGTCACATTCATAACGATCCGATAGAGCCAGGTATAAAATGAGGACTTCCCGCGAAAGCGATCGATGGATTTCCACGCCTTCACGAAGCTGTCTTGAGCAAGATCCCAGGCATCCTGCTCGTTATGGACCATGTTGTAGATCATTCCAAAAACTCGGGTGCGGTAGCGTACTACCAGCTCATCAAATGCCCCGCTGTCACCTTTCTGGCACCGTTTTACCAGCTCCAGTTCGGAGACATCGGGTTGAGCCACAGACGCTTCCGTTTGCATAATTGGACGGAGGCGCAGCGATTTAATTCATTCAACCCCGAAAGCCTTCGGAGCCGAAGCGCCGGCGCCATTCGCAGCGATATTCACCGATTAGCGTAATAATCCCGTCGCGCACCTGGAAAAGCCGTTGCAGAAGGACGGCATGCTGGGGGGCAGCGATCCGCTTCTCGCGCAGGAGCGCCGCGGCCGCATCCATTGAGAGCGTGATCGCTTTTAGCGCACGTTTCAAATAGGCGATCGTCATTCCGATTTCATCGACGTCTTCGCCGCTGAGGGCGGCGGCCAGTTTTGCGCTCGCCAGCGCCGCATGCGTGGCCAGCTTCACCGCTGAAGGCTCGTTTTGCAGGGTCGCGTCCTGATCAAACATGTGATCGATCCAGACGGTCAGGGCAAAGGCCGCGCGGTAAAGGCTGTGGTCTTCGAAGGAGTCCGGCGGCGGCGGTTTTTCTTCCTCATCTTCCTCCAGCAACGCGTCTACCTCCTGGGTCCAATCGCGCCCATCGAGCAGCTGGGTCCAGCCCATTTCACGGGCAATAATTTGATCGCGATTTGGATCATCCAGATACTTCTCTAGCAGTTCCATATATTTCTCGGTCTTATGGTCCTGCTGCTGGAGAAAACGCTCCCAATCGTATTCGTCCCAAGCGCGTTCCGGCTGGTGATCGAATCCGGCCATGAAGAAATAAACGCCAGCTTGCAACGGGGCGCAATCGATTTAGCCACTTGACTCGAGAACAGCCGCTGCCAAACCGCGTTCTGTTTGCAAGCGCAGTTGTCCGCAGGCCGCGGCAATGTCATCGCCTTTTTCGCGGCGAAGGGTCGCACGTACGCCGGCCGCACGCAGAACGCCAAGAAATTTCTTCTGACGATCTTGAGAAGGCTGCGTCCAATCCAGCCCTTCAACCTTGTTGTATGGGATCAAGTTAACTTTTGCCTGCAAGGCACGCGCATGTTTTGCCAGCTGGCGCGCTTGTTCGTCCGAATCGTTTACTTGCGCGATTAATATGTATTCAAACGTGATCCGCTGTTTCTTCCGTGAGGTGAAATAGCGGCAAGCATCAAGGAGCGCGCTCAAGTTATACTTGCGATTTACTGGCATGATCCGGCTGCGCACATCGTCGTTGGCGCCGTGTAATGAAACGGCGAGCCGAATTTGCAGTGGTTGGTCTGACAATTGGCGAATTTGCGGAACCAACCCACTGGTCGAGACGGTTACGCGACGCGCGCCAATCCCGATTCCCCAAGGCGCATTGATGATCTGAATCGCGCGCAGGAGATTATCATAGTTCGCCAACGGTTCGCCCATTCCCATAAAGACAATGTTATCGATGCGCTCGCCGGTCGCTTCTTCGACCGCCATGATTTGGTTCACGATTTCGTCCGCGCGCAGGTTTCGTTTCCAACCATCCAGCCCACTCGCGCAAAATTTACAGCCGTAGGCGCAACCGACCTGAGTCGAGATGCAAATCGTGCGGCGATCCGAGGGCGATCCATAAAGTGCGGGCGATGCCGGGATCAGGACCGATTCGATGAGATTGTTGTCGCTCAATCGAAAGAGAAATTTCCGCGTTGTATCTTTGGATCCGAGGACGCGTAAGGCATCGATTTTACCGAAACAAAAATTGGCTGTGAGTTGCTGACGCAAAGCTTGCGGCAAATCGGTCATTTCGGCGAACGAGTGAACGCGTTTCTTATAAAGCCAATCCACGATTTGGCCGGCCCGATACGATGGCTGGGCAATCCCGCGCAGCTCGTCGAGATGCAACGATTTAATATCTATCTTAGCCGGTGCACTCACGGTCGAACTTAGCTGATTACCTGCGAAATGCAGCTGGGGGCGAGACCATAAAAGCAGTGATCGCGTTTTCTTTCCCCTTGAAGCGGCGCGGCCACACGCCAGTTTGCGCGCATGCCGCCTCAACGCTCACCGTGGCTGATTGGGTGGGAAGCGGCTAAAGCAAACACAGCGCCGACGTTTGTTCTGCAAAGCGTGATGCTGGCGATTTTGCTCGCCTATTACCTTCATCCGCCGAGTGCAGCATTCCTGAACGCGCTGGCTGGTTTCAAGCAGCGCCACGGTCTCATTTTTGTTTTGATCGCGTCGGCAATCGTGGGCGCAGTTTTACCCGAGCTGTTCGTTATCGTATTTTTTCAGCGCGGACGCATTCGGCTGCAAAATGTACGCAACTTTATTTTTAACGCACCCTTCTGGGCGTTCGATGGCTTTCTCGTTAACCTGATGTATCGCGCCCTGGCGGAGTGGTTGGGTGATCGCACAAGCCTGCCGATTGTGGCTGCTAAAATCTGTCTCGACCAGTTTGGTTACAATCCGTTTTTTGCCGCGCCTTTCGGTATCTGGGGATACGCCTGGAAAAATAGTGGGTATTCCTTCGCGAAACTGCGCCCACTGCTCACCTGGCAATATTATCGCGAGCATGCTTTGCCGGTCCTGATCGCGACCTGGGCAGTTTGGATCCCGTTAATGGCGGTTATTTATTCGCTTCCATTGGCGCTGCAATTTCCGCTCTTCGCCCTCGCCCTTGCTTTCTGGGTCCTGATGATGACTTACATGACGAATCGCTTCGCTGGGAAAATCGAGGCTGACGCAGAGTTGCCAATTTCTGTGGCAGGTGATGTTAAAGCGTTGAAGCATTGAAACGTTGCATGGCCTCTTCGCTCTAACCCTTCAACCCTTTAACGCGCATTTCCATTCAGGAAATGCACAAGAGCTTCGTGAACGCCGGCACCGAATTCGCGCCCGGCTACGTAGCCGCGGGCTGAGCGCACTGCGTCTTTCACCTGGTCAATCGCATTCGCGGGGCAAGCTGGCATCGCGGCGAAACGGCCATCGAGCATTGAAACGTCATTGTGATGATCCCCCGCCGCGAAAATCTCTTCGCGCGGAATATTGATCAGCCGCGACAGTTCGGCGAGCGCGGCACCTTTGTGGTAATCGGCATGACAGAAACGCAAATAGATTGTGTTGCGCTGATAATTAAATTCGGGCTGTCTGGTTCGCACTCGCTCGACGAATTCCGTGATCCGATCCATTTCTTCCTCGCTCGTTGCAATGACGCCTTCGGCCGCGGCGCCGAGATAAATCACGCGTGCTTTGGTTTCCCGGTTCACGAAATCGATGATCTCGGTCAGGACGGATTGAGCGGAATTGAACAAGTCCGAATGGGCCTGCGCACAACGATCGTTCCAATCACCAAATGGCTCCCACTGGCCGCCATTGCGCGATGGCCGGAAGACGTCGCGTTCGCTGGTGAGGATGAAATCGGGCCGAATGGGAAATTCGAAATCGAGCAAACCTGATTCGAGCAGTTCGACCGAGCGACCGGTGTTGATCGTCCAGAGAGCGCCGTCCCGCTGCAACTGCCCGATCAATCCAATGCAAGCCGGATCGAGTACCGGATCGTTGTCGTGAGCGACGAGAGTGCCGTCGAAGTCGGTACTGATCAAACGAATCGTTCGGTCCACAGATTTAACTTAGAAATTGATTTCGCCAACGCAACGAGCAACGGTTTTGACGATGAAGTCTGCTTACGAGCTGGCAATGGAAAGGCTGCAAAAAAACTCCCCAAGCGTGACGTTGACGGCCGAGCAAAAGTCGGAGCTGGGGGAGATCGATTCCTCATTCCAGGCGAAAATTGCGGAAAGGAAAATTTTTCTGACCGACCAGATTAGGAAGGCCGCCGCCGCCGGAAAATTCGATGACGTGGAATCGCTTGAGAAACAACTGACGGCGGATGTCCTTCGGTTCCAAGAAGATTGCGAGCAGAAAAAGGAAAAGTTGCGGGCAGGCTGGGCGCGTCCGAGTTAGCCGGAAAAATTAAGGTTGCTCAAATTTTCGGTCGGGCCGAGAAACATCCGGCAGCACTTCGTACATCTGCGCGGCTTCGCTGAGATGAGCGCGGACTTCGGCGAGCCAATCGTTCGCGGCTACAGGCGCACCGTCGCGACGCTGAACTCCGGAGAAAAGATATTGGTGCGGACGATAGGCCCATCGCGAAATGTAGGTGTCCGTGACTAGGGCGCGATAAAGCGGAACGCGAAAACCATTTTCGCAGAGCGCGAGAATTTTCCGGCGTTTCGGTGGTTCGAGCAGGGATCGTCCTTGGGTGTAAAGAACGTCTGTCGAAAAACCGAGAGCGGAGAGCAACGTCGGCACGATATCGAGATGTGTTGTTGGGCCGGGGATGGAGATTTGGCTAAGCGGCAAGTTGGGCAAGTGCATCCACAACAGTGTCCGGCCCTGAAAATCGTTCGACACTGCTGCATGCGTCAGTTGACCGCGTTCCTGAAATTCCTCGCCATGATCGCCCAGCACGAGAAGGATGGTATTGTTGAAATCGCCGCGCGCATCCAGATCGGCGAAAATACGGCTGATTTGTTCGTCGATGAAATGGCAGGCATTTCGATAACGATTGCGCACGCCTTGCATGTCAGCCTGCGAGCGCAAAACGTGTTGCGAATTCTTCGTTAAGGCAGCGGGTTTGAAAATTTCATGCTCCGGCGAGAACCAATAAGGCCAATGCGTCGCATCGAAGGGAATGAAATCGAACGTCGGCGTGTCGGAGCGGGATTGTCGATCGATCAGATAGTGATCAACCGTCAGTAAATCTTCTTTAGCCGGGCTGCGGCGCGGGATATCCGGCAGTGTCATTTCGCGCGGAAGCAGCTCGCGTAGTTCATTAAAACTAAAATAGCTGTCTTTTCCTCCCGAAAGCCGGTACCCATTGGCGACCAGCAGGCGCAGCAACGGCGCTTTAATTCCGAATTTTTGGAAGCTGGCAAAATGATGACCGCTCAATCCCGTGAGCATGGAGAATAGACCAAACTGGGTTGCGTTGCCGCCGCTCCAATGTTCGCGCTCGAGTCGAATCTGAAAACGATCCCGGTAGGACCACAGATGTGGCATCGATTCGGCTTCGACCGCATCGGCACGAAAGGATTCGATGTTCAGCCAGAAAATATTCGGACGGCGCGAAATCGTCGGCATCGGCATTGTTTTGAGCGTCTGGAAATAGCGAACGTTAGCTTCAGACGAAGCACGGTCGGCGGTGGCGAAACGCGCACTGCGCAAACCGGGAATCAGCGCTTCAGAACGAAGGGGAAACGCGACGCAATCATCGTAAGCGAGCACTGCCGCTTGATTGCGATTGATCTGATGAACGCAATAGGCACGTAGCGGCAGATGGACGAGCAAGAAGGCGAGAGTCAACCCGGCGAACCATAAGCTGCGCGTTCTTGCCCTCGTGCGACGCGAGAGGGCGAAAGTGATCGCGGCAAATGCGATCGCGATTAAGATCGCCCCCGAGAGGAGCGAAACAAATTCCAGGCCGGTGAATCCAACTTCGCCGATTGATTGCGGATGAGCGATGAGGTCGATAACGCTGGCAAAACTTAGTTCGATTCCGTAAGCGCGATGAACCAGCCCCCAACTCAAGATCCACAAGAGCCAGAAGTGGAAAAGGAAATAGAGAAGTGTTTGAGCGATGCGCGGCAAACGAAACCGCGGGATCAGCACAAGCAACGTAGCCAGCGTCATGCCGGCAAAAAGGCCGTACTGAAGAAAGAAGAGGGCGCGAAAAAGATCGAAGAACGGTGGATAAACGAAACCGCTGCGGATTCGAACCAGGGCGGCCGAAGTCGTGCCGAGGGCTACCATGATTCCGAAAAAGAATCCGCAGCGGGCCAATGCCTCGCGCGCGGACACGAAATTTTTAATCGTTGATCCTAGGAAACGGCTGCGCTTGTTTCGCCGGTCGGCTTGCGGCGTGAAGGCAAGTTCGGATCGAGGAAGCCGAGCATATGGGCATGATTGATGACGCGGACGCCTTCCCGTTTCTGCAGCTCGGCGATCTGCCGCTGGAATTGTTCCATTTTCGTCCAATGCACTTTCGGACGGAAATGATGCTCGGCGTGGTAGCCGTTGTAGAAGAAAATCCAGTTGTAAATCTTCCCGTAGCTACTTACCCCCCACGCGATCGGTTTGTCCGGGTTAGCGCCGTAGTGACGGAAATATCCATTCAAGTAGCTGAAGCAATGGCCCAAGTAGAAGAAAGGCAAAAAGAACAGCATGTAACGCCAATTGATAAATCCGATCGGGTTTGTCGGAACAATAAGCGCCATAAACAGTAACACGCTAATGAACGCGGTAAGCTCAATTGTGCCCCACCGGACATCGGCGTTTCCGCGCTTGGCCAGTTCGCGCTTGATCGCTGCTGGATTGTCGCGGAAAAAGCTGAGAAAGACATAGCCCCACGGGTTTTCTGCTTCCCCATCATGGCCATGTTTGTAAATGGAAATCCAATCGATGGTCTCGCCCTGTTCATCGGGTCGATCAGCGTTTCCCTTGTGATGCTGCATGTGCACGGCGTCATAGTAGGTCTGCGAAAAACAGCAGGCGATGGATTCTATCACGCCAAAGACTCGGTTCATCCAATCCGGCCGAAAGAACGGGTTATGGATAAAGTTGTGAGCAACGCCATTGATATTGGCGTTGATCATAAGCGCATAAACGAAACCCACGATCAACATCACCCACAGAGGGGTGAACGGAAAAAGGAAGTACATCGCCAGAAAATAGGAAAAGTGAAATAACCCGGCGAGCGCGGGCACAATGTCCCAGCGCGTATGCGCAAAAATTTTCGAATCGGTCGTTGGCCGTTGGATATGGATAGCGTCCGGTGCGTTCATGAGGGCGGCAAATTATGCAGCGGTGCGGATGCAAACGCAACCCCGGCCGGCCGCAACTCTAGCGCCCAGGCAGGCTCATGAAACCTGAGTCCACATTCCAATGCTCCAAATGCAACACCCAAATGTTCGCTCGTCAAAGTGAGATTGTGCTCAGCATTGGAGGAACGGGATGTTTCCTGCTCGCTTTTCCGAGCGAACAGGTCACCCGCCGCGGCGTGAGAAAGGCCTACCTACTTTTACCTTGGAAAAGCTTGTTCCGGGGGGAATAGCCGAAGTAAGCTCATTGCCTGGTCTGGCCAATGAAGGGCCTGGCGCTTCGGGCTGCCGGCGTGGCTCAGGTCCACGGGCGGGTCCAAATATTCTATGATCGCTTCGTGAAAGCATAGTAATTATGGGAGCAAGCGTTATACCCCGCGAGCGGACTCCTGTCGAAACCTCGATTGATATAAACCTCTGAATTACAACAGATTGCATGGCTTCGGGCCAACTGTTTGACGCTAAACTAACATATCTGTTGCCCTTACGAAACAATCCGGTTACGGCCAAGCAAATCACCACTTTTGCCCTGGCCGGCATGGGATTTGTTATTGACCGTGCGACGCATTTATGAGAATTGTGCACCCGCCGGGTGGAAACTGCTATCGTCGTGAATCGGATCCAATGATTGCTCGTAGCATCGTTCTGATCGTCGCCATTATCATTTGTACTACCGCTGGTGCCACGGTCGTGGATCTCACGGGATCCAATGAAAGCGGCACGATTAACGATGCGCAGTTCGTCTTCACCACCCCACAGCCTACTGGCACTGGCGTCATTCAACCGTTCTTACGCGTGGAGAACACCCCGATCGAGCAGGGGTATAATACTTCCGGCGGAACTCCGTTTGACGATAAAGCCGGGCCCTGGACACATGATCTCACGTTTGGCGATCTCCAAAACACGCAAGTCGCTCTTGGCGGCGTCAGTTATTTCAAGCTTTTGCTCGACGTGAATGAACCCGGCGGCAGCAAGTCGCTGATATCGCTGGATCAGCTGCAACTTTATACCTCTACGGTGGGCAGTCAGACAACCACCAACGTCGGATTGCTCGGAACCTTGCGCTACACGTTTGGCTCCGGAGACCGTGTTATCCTCGACGCCTCACGAAACCACGGGAGCGGTTCCGGCGATATGTATGCCTACATTCCGGCGTCCGATTTTGCCGGCAGCAAGACAAGTGACTTCGTCTATTTATATGCGCACTTCGGCAGCACAGATGCCAGTCAGGCCGGGTTCGAAGAGTGGGCACTCGTGAAAGCCGCGCCTATTCCTGAGATGAACGCGCTGTTTCCGATTATCGGTTTTTTTGCACTGGCCTTCGCCATGCAACATTTGCGGCGACGTCACAGGCGGCAGGCGAGCGGCATCTAGTTTTCACAAGTTAATATTGCGGTGTTTGGCGGAGGCCACCGCAATTGTAGCCCCCGTTTTTTTGCCGAATCGGACGGCGCGGTGTTGCAAACAATCCCCCGTCACGCGTAATCTTGCGCCCGCTTATGTTCGCGCTTCAACCGGAGATGAAAATATTCAGCGGTTCAGCCAACCGCGCGCTGGCCCAGCGCATTTGCAATTACATCGGGGTGCCGCTCGGCCAGGCCACGATCAGTGCATTTCCCGACGGCGAAACCTACGTCAAAATCGAGGAGAACATTCGCGGCCGCGATGTTTTTATTATTCAACCGACTTGTCCACCGACCAACGATCATTTGATGGAGTTGCTCATCATGGTGGATGCTGCGAGACGAGCCAGTGCTGATCGCATCACAGCGGTAATCCCCTTTTTTGGATACGCACGACAGGATCGAAAAGATAAACCGCGTGTTCCAATAACGGCCAAGCTGATCGCAAATCTGCTGGTGGCAGCTGGTGTTCATCGCGTGTTGACGATGGATCTCCATGCGCAGCAGGTGCAGGGATTTTTCGATATCCCGGTCGATCATCTCTATTCCATGCCGGTACTGATCAAATACCTTCGGCAAAAATTGACGCGACAAACCGTGATCGTGTCGCCGGATGTTGGTGGATTGAAGATGGCGTCCGCCTACTCCCAGGCGCTCGGCGCGGGCCTGGCGATCGTGGCAAAACAGCGGAAGAGCGCCACTGAAACCGAGGCGTTGTATGTGATCGGCGAGGTGGAGGGCTGCGATATTTTGCTGGCCGACGATTTGACCGAAACGGCGAGCACACTCACTTCCGCATCGGCCATTTTAAAAAAACACGGCGCACTCGATATTTATGCAGCGGTTGCGCATGCCGTGCTGGTCGATGTCGCTATCCCGCGGTTGCAAAAATCCGAAATTAAGGAATTAGTAACGACCAACAGCATTCCGGTGCGGGCGATCGAAGGTTTTCCGGTCGAGGTGCAGTGCGTTTCGGAACTTCTCGGCGAAGGGATGAAGCGAATTCACAATGATGAATCGGTTTCGTCGCTGTTCAAAATCGATAATGGCAAAGGTTAAACATGGCTAAGCAAGTAAAACTGGCGGCAGAGCGCCGCGACACGACAGGCCGCTCGGCCATGCGCAAATTAAAAGGACGCGGAATAATTCCGGCCATTGTCTACGGCGGGAAGGATAAGCCGCAGCCATTGCAAGTCTCGCGTCGCGACATCAACGTGATGCTCAGTCATGCATCCGGGGAAAACATTCTGGTAGAACTCGAGATCGCCGGCGAGAAGAGCTCGCGTATGGCGATGATCCAGGAGATTCAACATTCCCCGGTGGGCGGCGATGTGTTGCACGTCGATTTTCATGCCGTTTCGATGGACGAGAGAATCGAGGCCGATATTCCGCTTGAGGCGGCGGGCATAGCCAATGGAGTTAAGAATTTTGGTGGATTACTCGAGCAAAGCTTGCGCGCTTTGACGGTGGAATGTTTGCCACGCGATCTGCCGGATAAGATTACGGTGGACGTTTCCGGGTTGAACATTGGCGATTCCATTCACGTTCGCGAGATCAAGTTGCCGGACGGGGTAACCGCCAAAACGCCAATAGATCTTACTGCTTTCTCCGTCCTAGCCCCAGCGGTGGAAGAGGAGCCAGTGGCGGCGGTGGCCGAAGCGGCGGTTGGTCCGGAAGTCATCAAGGAGAAGAAAGAGGAAGGGGAAGGAGCGCCGCCGGCGGCGACCGGTGCAGCGAAAGCAGCCGCTCCCGCTGGGAAAGAAAAAGAAGCCAAGAAATAACCCTTTGCATTTTGCGGGTAAATCGGGCGCTCGTGCCAGTCCGGCTCGGACCTCGATGCCAAATCCAATGCCGTTAGGCCAAACTCATCCTAGTCCGATTCGTTTGGTCGCCGGTCTGGGGAATCCCGGACCGGAGTATGCAGACACCCGTCACAACGTCGGCTTCATGGTGGTCGATCATCTTGCCCTGCAGTTTGGATCAATCTGGGAGAAATCGACCAAATGGGACGCGGTTACGTCGAAGCACGGCGATACTTTGTTGGCGAAACCGATGGGTTTCATGAATCGCAGCGGTTATCCCCTTGTTGCTATTGCGCAATTCTACAAGATTGCTGCGCCGGAAATTCTGGTCGTGCTGGATGATTTGGCCTTGCCGCTCGGTCGCGTTCGGATTCGGCCCGGTGGTGGCACCGGCGGTCATAACGGGTTGGAGTCAATTATCGTGCAGTTTGGAACGGAGGAAATTCCGCGGCTGCGCATCGGGATCGGCGTAGCGCCACGCGATGGCGGGGTTGATCACGTGCTTGGCCGGTTTTTCGAAGAAGAACGACCGCTGGCGAAATCCGCGATCGAACGCGGCGTCGAGGCGGTCAAATGCGCCGTTGACAATGGCGTCGTTTCCGCGATGAACACGTTCAACAAAATTCAAGAACCATGATGAATCGTTACGAAGCGCTGCTCGTGCTTAATACCCAGGGGAAAGACGATACCGTAAAAGACGTTGTCGACCGGCTGGAATCGGAGTTTGAAAAAGAAGGGGCGAAGATCGAGCAAGTGCAAAAGATGGATAAACGGCAATTTTCCTACGCCGCCGGCGAACTCGACGCCGGCCACTATGTGAATTTCGTTTTCAATTCCGATCCGCATTTGATTGCGAAATTGCGGGCGAAATTCAAACTCGATCCCGAGGTTTATCGCCAGCATTTTCAACGGCTGAAGCCAAAAAGTGAAAGGGCAGAAAAGCCGCCGAAAAAGATCGCGGCCGAACAATAACTTCGGTAAAACGAGGCATGGCGAGTTTTAATAAAGTCATTCTGCTTGGAAATCTGACCCGCGATCCAGAAGTGCGTTATACGCCAAAGGGAAGCGCAGTGGCAGATCTTGGAATTGCGGTGAATCGGCAATACACGTTAGAGAACGGCGAGAAACGCGAGGAGGTCACGTTTGTGGATGTCACCTTCTGGGGGCGCACGGCGGAAGTTGCCGGTGAGTATCTGAAAAAAGGGCGACCGGTTTTTATTGAAGGCCGGCTCCAGCTCGACACCTGGGACGACAAACAGTCGGGACAAAAGCGAAGCAAGCTAAAAGTAATCGGCGAAACGATGCAAATGCTGGGAAGTCCTCGCAGCGGCGGTGTTTCTAATGGTGGTGATGAGGGTGAGCGCGCTGGGCGGGCCGGTAAACCAAGTGCCCCGCCGAAATCCACGGCGCCGGCGGAGGCCGACGAAGACGAAATTCCGTTTTGATCGACGGGTTTAGGCGAGCTGATTATAGCGCTGCTTGTATCAAGCACCGAAATCGAAGGAATAGGCGCTCGCACTGGCGGGCGCCTCTATAGCCCAACCGTGTGGATCAATCATCTGCATTATCGTATCACCCCAGAGCCTAGAAATGAATTCCACAGAAGCCTGTATCGCGCTCAACATGTTACCGACGATGGGGCCGATGAGGTTGCGCAAGCTCCTCGAAGTTTTTTATCAACCCGAGCGCGTCCTTGCGGCCAGGCGTGACGAACTGCGCAGAATCGAAGGAATTGGCAACGAAGTAGCGGAACAGATTTCGAAATGGGAATCGATTGTCGATCTGATTGGGGAGCTAAAAAGAATTTCCGATTTTGGTGCAAGCGTAATCACGCAGGAATCGCCGCTGTATCCGAAGTCGCTGCGCGAAATTCATTCGCCACCGATCGTGCTTTACGTTTGGGGCAAGTTACAGGAACGCGATCAACACGCTATTGGCATTATTGGCTCACGACGGACAACCCATTATGGGACCGAATCGGCTAAGAAACTCTCCTACCAACTGGCCTACGCCGGTTTGACAGTCATCAGTGGGCTGGCGCGTGGCATTGACACGGCGGCGCATCAGGGCGCGCTCGCGGCCAAAGGCCGCACTATCGCCGTGATCGGCTCAGGATTGTCCAAGCTTTATCCCCCGGAAAATGCTGCACTCGCCGAAAAAATCCGCAGCGGAAATGGCGCGATCCTTTCGGAGTTCTCGATGGAAATCGAACCCGATCGCCAAACATTTCCAATGCGCAACCGAATCATCAGCGGCTGGAGCCAGGGAATTCTGATTGTTGAGGCCGGTTTAAACAGTGGCGCCTTGATCACGGCGTCGCAGGCAATCGAGCAGGGCCGCTCAGTTTACGCCGTGCCGGGGCACATCAACGCCCCAAGCGCAATTGGATCCAACCGCCTAATTCAGCAAGGCGCAAAGCTCGTGATGGATGCCTCCGATATTCTGGATGATTTGCAAATTCTCTTGCCGGAATCAAAACCGATCACCGCTGCCACCCGGCCGTTGCCCGAATTATCGGAGTCGGAGCGCAGCGTCTATGACGCGATTGAGGCGAGCGAAACCGCCATCGACGCCATCGCGGCTAGATGCAATCTGCCGAGTCCGACGGTCTCGTCCGTTCTTTTACGCCTGGAATTGAAACGGCTGGTTAAGCAGTTGCCCGGCAAATACTTCGTAAAGCTGGGATAAGCCTTCTGATCCGGCATCTCGCCCGGGTCTTGCTTTTACCAATTTGCAATTCGGGCGAAGCTGAGCTTCGATTCCACCCTTTTAAATGTCCAAAACTCTGATCATCGCCGAAAAGCCAAGCGTCGCCATTGACCTCGCCCGCGTTCTCGGCGTCAAGAAATCAGGTGATCACTACGAGAACGATCGTTATGTGATCTCATCGGCGGTCGGCCACGTAGTCGAAATGATTCCGCCAGAGGGCGCGGAAGTGAAGCGCGGAAAGTGGAAGCTCGAGAATCTCCCAGTGTTACCGGACCATTTCGATCTCGTGCCGAAGGAAAAGACCAAAGACCGTTTGTATTTACTGAAAAAACTGGCCCAGCGGCCGGACGTGACCGAGATCATCAACGCCTGCGATGCTGGTCGTGAAGGCGAACTAATCTTTCGCAACACCATGCGCTGGATCGGAGGAAAGAAACCTACGCAGCGGCTTTGGTTGCAATCGATGACGGCTGACTCAATTCGGGCCGGATTTGAACATCTGCGTTCGGAAGAGGAGATGCGACCGCTGGCCGACGCCGCCCGGTCGCGGGCGGAGAGCGACTGGCTCGTAGGCATTAACGCCACCCGCGCCCTGACTTCTTTTAATTCGCGCAGCGGCGGATTTCAAATGACAGCCGCAGGCCGGGTGCAGACGCCAACGCTGGCGATTCTAGCCGGTCGCGAAGAAAAAATCCGCGGGTTCAAGCCACGGCCATATTTCGAAGTTCATGCTGAATTCGGAGTCGAGGCCGGAGGCTATCGTGGTCGCTGGTTCGACGAGAATTTCAAAAAAGATGGAGACGAAGACGCGCGCCCGGAGCGGATTTGGGGCCGGGAAAAAGCCGCGGAAATCGAACAAAAATGCACTGGCAAGATCGGCGTCATCACCGAAGAGAAAAAGCCATCCACTCAGCTTTCGCCTCTGCTTTACGATTTAACCACTCTCCAGCGCGAGGCGAACAATCGTTTTGGTCTGCACGCTCGACGGACGTTGCAATTGGCCCAGTCACTTTACGAGAAGCACAAGGTGCTGACCTATCCGCGGACCGACTCCCGTTATTTGCCGGAAGATAATCTCGCCCAGGTCCGCAAAGTGATGTCGACTTTTAACGACCCGACATTGGCCCGGCATGGTAAGAAAGCATTGAACAACGATTGGGTGAAGCCAACCAGGCGCGTCTTCAATAACACAAAGGTGAGCGATCACCACGCTATCATTCCAACAGGCGCTTCGCCTGCGCGTCTCGACGAATTTGAGCGAAAGATTTTCGATATGGTCGCGCGCCGGACCATCGCGGTTTTTTATCCTGCGGCACAATTCGAGGTGACCACGCGCATTACCCGAGTCGAAGGCGAGCCGTTTAAAACCGATGGAAAGATCATTGTCGATCCAGGTTGGCTGGCGGTTTACGGCAAAGAAGCGGGCGGCGAAGGCGATCAGGCGATCGTTCCGGTTGCGCATAACGAATCCGCCACAGTGCTCGCGGTGGAGATCAAGGAAAATGAAACGAAACCGCCGGCGCGTTTCACCGAAGCGACCCTGCTCTCGGCTATGGAAGGCGCG
>QHPP01000192.1:2969-8353 GCA_003219125.1 Verrucomicrobiota bacterium | reverse complement strand
TAGCTGCCGTAGTCCCGCGATTGAGCAAAGCACGTGCAACGTGCTCATAAGTTCATCGGTCGCCCCTGAGCGATCAGTTGATGCCGCTGATGCTTCGCCGCCGATGGCTAATAGTTGATGGCCTGATCACGATCGCCAACCACCACCTTGTTAGTACCGCCCCGCGCGTTCAAGCAGCGGCTGCCACAACGATTGATTGTCGATGTACCACTGGATCGTTTGGGCCAGGCCTTCTTCGAAATTGTGGCGCGGCTTCCAGTTCAGCTCCCGCTTACTGAAGGAGGAGTCGATGGCGTAACGACGGTCATGCCCCAATCTATCCGTCACAAAAGAGATAAGACTCTCTGGTTTGCCCAGCTTCTTCAGGATGAGCTTAACGACATCCAGATTCACCATTTCTTTGCCGCCACCGAAGTTATAAATCGTGCCCGGTTTCCCTTCGAACAAAGCGGCCACGATCCCGGCGCAATGATCGTCCACGTGAATCCAGTCGCGCACATTTTTTCCATCCCCGTAAACCGTCAGCGATTCGTCGCGCAGCGCCTTGATAATCATGAGCGGAATCAGTTTCTCGGGAAATTGATACCGCCCGTAGTTGTTCGAACAACGGGTGACGATCACTTCCTGGCCGTAGGTCTTGTAGGAAGCGAGCGCGAGAAGATCGGCTCCGGCTTTGCTCGAGGAGTACGGCGAGCTCGGGTCGAGCGGCGATTGCTCGGTAAATTTTCCGGTCTCGCCTAACGAACCGTAAACTTCGTCGGTTGAAATTTGAATGAAGCGTTGCACCCCATGTCGGCGGGCGCAATCGAGCAGCACACTGGTGCCAATCACATTGGTGTGAATGAAATTTTGCGGTGAATTGATGCTGCGATCGACATGGGATTCGGCCGCGAAATTAATGACGACATAGAACTGATGCTCGGTCATGAGCTCATCCATCTGATCGGCATTGGCGATGTCGGCCTTGAAGAATTCGTAGCGATCGCCGTGCTCCTCGGCCACGCCCTCGAGGTTGGCGAGGTTGCCGGCGTAGGTCAGGACATCGACATTCGTGAGGTAAGCCGGCTTGTAATGTCTCAGAATGTAGCGAATAAAGTTGCTGCCAATGAAACCGCAGCCGCCCGTTACCAAAATGCGCATCGCCTCGCGTACTAGCAGGGGTCGCAAAGCGGCGCGAGCGGATTTTTCCTCGCGCCCGCCGGATGCCGCTCAAACCATCCTCAATGTGCTGGAAAGCGACTGGATGTTCTGGGGCATTCTCGGTTTGGCCGCGGCCTTACGTATCCTTTTCCTCGGAATAAAACCGCCACATTTCGACGAAGGAATCAACGGCTGGTTCGTCGATCAAATGGTGAAGGATGGGTTCTATCGATATGACCCGACCAACTATCACGGCCCGCTTCACTTCTACATCCTGTTTTTATCTCAAACTCTATTTGGCCGGAATCTTTATGCCCTCCGCCTTCCTGTAGTTATTGCCAGCATGGGATCGGTCTGGCTGGCGTTGCAATACGATCGCCTTATCCCGCGGCCGGTCGCACGGCTGGCCGCGCTGGCTATGGCCCTTTCCCCCGGTTTCATTTTTTATGGCCGTTATTCCATCCACGAGGCGTGGCTGCTTCTTTTTTCCATGATGTTCATATTCGGACTACTCGGTCTGTGGCGAGAAGGAACGCTAAACTATCTTTGGTTTACGGGAATGGGTCTTACCGGAATGATCCTGACCAAGGAAACCTACATTATCCATCTCGGTTGCGCCCTGATTGCGCTGCCGCTGGTTTATATATCTGCACTAATTTTTCCGGCGGAAGGCGCCGCGCCCGCGCCGCAGAAATGGAATTCAATCGATCTCGCCGTTGTCTGTCTGACGGGAATTGGGGCGATTGTTTTCTTTTACTCCGGAACGTTTTTCCACTGGAACGGCCTTAAAGATCTGTTTCGGACGTTTCACGCCTGGTTTGAAACCGGTAGTAGCGGCCATGGCCATGAAAAACCCTGGTATTACTGGCTCAACTTAATTGCGCGCTACGAGTGGCCCGTCTGCGCGGGATTGGTTCTGTGCGCGTTTTCCTTCCTTTTCCGAAATCTTTCCCTGCGCTTTCTCGCAATCCTAGGCATCGGTACGTTCGCGGCTTACAGCATCATCGCCTATAAAACGCCCTGGTGCGTCATTAGCATTATCTGGCCCTTGTTCTTTACCTTCGCCGCCATTGTCGTCATCGTGCCCACAACACGCCTCGTCCTTTCAGCCATAATTGCCTCTATCCTGCTTCTGGTATCGTTTGGCTACGCCATCTCGCTCAATTATTTTCGCTGCAGCAGCTACATCGAAGCTAACTGGGACTCGAAAAGGCCGCTCACCACCAATCTTCGGGAATTTTTTAACTCGGAGCCTTATGTTTACGTCCAGACCTACAATGATATTTATAAGTTAACAACGCCACTACTGGAACTAGCGCATGCGGATCCGCGATTTTACCATCTCGTCGGTCATATCCTGCGCCCGAGTCCATATCCGTTGCCCTGGATTTTAGGCGACTTCCCCGGTGTCGGCTACTACGAACACGACAATAATCCGCCAGATCTGGACGCTGATTTTCTTCTCGTGGAAGAAAGCAAGATTCCTGAGGTCGAGAAAAAGTTGCGAGACACTTACTATACCGAGCCATTGACCGTGCGACCATACCAGGACACGTCGAAATTATATCTGCGAGCCGGCGTTTTTCACGATTTCTTTCCCGGGAGATTGCCGGATTTCGTCGGCCCCGGGAAACAATAACGCTTCTGCAATGCGCCTGTTGTCGACCGGTCTCATCTATGTCGCAGTTTCCGCGGTGGCAGCACTGTTGCTTGGCGAGAATGCAGGCGGGCTGAATTGGAGTATTTCATTTGTTTCGCTCATTGTCGGCGCGACCGTCGCAATTGCCCTTTTTTTCCTAATGCCCCCAACGCCCGTCCGGCTCGGACCTTCAGCACAATCTCCTGTTGTGACGGAAGGTGATGATCCCCTGGCAAGGTATCGGTCGATCTGGCTTTGCCTGGTCGGATTTGTTTTCGCGATTTTCGCTTTTCGCTCCTTTTGTTGGCTCTTTTACTTCGAAGGAGACAATATTGACATTCAATCCCCTTTCAATCTCGGCGACCTCGGACTGCATCTTACCTATATCAAGACTTTCGCCAACGGCGTCTCGCTCTGGCCGGACAGCCCGATCTACGTTTACAGCAAGCTCCGTTATCCTGTGGGCATTGATCTATTCAATGGCATTCTAACGAATCTTGGATTTGATCTTCGACCTCAACTTGCAGCCACCGGACTTCTGGCGTCGCTTGCCACCTTTTACGCTTTGTATCGCTGGGGCGGCACCTTCACCGTTGCCGGATTCCTCTTCAACGGCGGGATTGCCGGCTACGCATTCGTCCAGACGCATAAGTTTCTCGACTATCAAGGAACGTCGCATGTCTCCTGGAAAAGCATCCCCCTAACGATGTTTGTTACTCAGCGCGGGCTTCTTTACGCCATTCCCGCCGGTCTTCTTCTTCTTCGGCAATGGCGAATCAAGTACGGATCCGATTCGGACCAGGAGAAACAGCTGCTGCCTGTATGGGCGGAATACATTTTCTACGCGACCATGCCCCTGTTTCATATTCACACCTTTATCGCCTTGAGCATTGTCCTTCTGGTTCTGTTTTTGACCAGGCCCTCTTCCAGATCGCCGCTCTTCAAACTCGTTGCCGCTGCCGTTCTCCCAGCCGTGATTTTCGTTTGGCTTACCACCGATAAGATGCACGCCGGATCGATTCTCGATTGGCACCTCGGTTGGACCCAAAATAATGGCGACTTCAAAATGCCATTTTTCCGGTTCTGGTTTTTTAACTTCGGCGTTTTCCTCCCGCTCGCGCTCGCCCTGATCGGGATTGTTGCACGGCAGGAATCGAAAGACCGCCTCGCTCGACCATCTTCCGCGCCGCCACCGGGCCAACACTCTTCCGGCCTGATAGGCTCGATCATCGGGCGTGCCCGCAACTTTGAGCTATCAATTGACGCCGCCTATCTCGCAGCCGCGGTCTTGATCTTTCTACTGGCGCTATGCGTAAAGACTGCGCCTTGGGAATGGGATAACATTAAGCTACTGATCTGGGCTTACTTTATTACGCTGCCTATTCTTTGGAATCGCATGTTCATTCGTTGGCCGTTTTCGGCGCGAGTTGGAGCTTGCCTCATCCTGTTCTTCTCTGGTTTCGTGAGTCTAATCGGAGGCCTGGCCGCAGGCAGACCGGGCTACCAATTCGCAAACCGATCCGAAATCGATTTCGTTGCCGCCGCCGTTCGTAAGTTGCCGGTGGAAGCGCGCTTCGCTGGTTTTCACACCTACAATCATCCACTCCTCCTTAATGGCCGGAAAATGGTGTGTGGATATGCCGGCCATCTTTGGACGCAGGGAATCAAGTCCAGTGAAGTGGAAAGCAAGCTTGACAATTTGATGCTGGGCCAGGGTGACTGGAAAAAAACCGCGCGCGAACTACAGGTGCGCTATCTATTTTGGGGAAACCTGGAGAAGACGAACTATGGCAACAGTACTCACCCGTGGGAGACACAACTGCCGCTCGTCGCCCAGGGGCCCTGGGGAAGTATCTATGATTTCGGTTCGGGCGCGAAACGCTACTGACTCAGAAAAAGACCACAGGACTACCGACCACGAAATTCTGACCTCTGATCTCTGTCCTCCGGTTCTTTACCCGTTCACGAAGTAAGCAAACTTCCAACTGCCATTCACGCGCCTGATACCGGCACGATAGCCATCGTAGTTTAGTGATGGATCGGCGAACTGCGGCGGAGCTACCATGTAGTCCTGCTTCTTCACGAAGGTTTCCGAAAGGATACCTTCGAGCTCCGGCCAAAGGTTATTCTGATCCCAATATTGGAAGACGCCTTCTCCGGATTTTTCCGGACTCAAACTGTAGCCGAAGTCAGGCGTCATCATTTGAGCGATCGCGTTCATATCGTGCGCCACCACCGCTTTGCGCAAGCGCGAGATGAAAGCATCAAAGTCAACATCACTCGCTTCCTGGCCCGGCTTCACTTTTGCTGGTTTCGTTTCGTGGGCGGCTGTCTTCTTCTTGGGCGGGGTTGTACAACCGCCTGACGCGAGGCCAAACGCTAGCAAGACGAAGGCGAAAAATCTGACTCCAGCTTTCATTGCCGTACCTTTGTCAGTTTTTCGCCGGAATGGCAAGTGCCGCAAAATTCTGCCAAGAAAAGATTTTTTACCGCGAAACACGCTAAAAGACGCTAAACAAATTTTTCAAACAAGGTTTGGCGTGTTTGGCGGGCTGACTTTTTGCTTTTTTTCTCTCCTTCCCAAACCCGAGTTTGGGAATGTTCC
>QHPP01000192.1:0-2822 GCA_003219125.1 Verrucomicrobiota bacterium | reverse complement strand
GCTCGAACCATTCGTGTTTCGTCATTCATCGACGAGACGCACACAATTCACTCACACCGCAAAATCAATGCGACAAGGGCATCCCCCCTCGGTCAATGCTCATGATGATGAAAACGACTGCGCAAGGGGTGCTCGATAAAAACAAAATAAAAGGTGCTGATAATTTCTTGAAAAGTCGCGGCCGGACTGTTGATGCGCAATGCACCGGCCCTGAGTTGGGTGAGAACAGTTTCTGTCGTGAGCGGCGACGGCCGTGGCATACTCGTATAGTGCCGACCAAAAGCGCTAAGCTGATGTGCATCGGAAGTCGCAATCAGCGGTTTGCCAAATTGCTCCGCCACCATCATCGCGCGGCGGTTCGGGTTAAAAAGGCCTTTGTGAAAATGACAGAGCTCAATCGCGTCGAAGCAATCGATTTCATTCAGTAAACGTTTCCCGATTGAACCGCCCAGCAGATAAAAGGGATGCGGCGCAACGGTGAAAAGCGACTGACCACGGCGCGCCCGCAATCGTCGGACATCATCGAAATTACGCAGTCCCTCCACATCCTGCGCGGTTACATTCAGAAAAATAATATCCGCGCCTTCGATCCGCATTTCGGCGGCGGGGATAAGTAGAATTCCGAGTCGTTGGGCAGCGGCAAAAACCTCGGGCCGATCAAAGACCGCGTCGTGCAAAGTGATGGCGAGGACGGAGAAACCGAGACGTCGCGCCCGAGCCAGGAGTTCGTGCGCCGAATAATCCAGTTTGTCCTTGGGATCGTCGAAGGTGTGAATGTGGAGATCGAGCTTGATCCAGTCGCCTTCCTCTTCCCTGCTCGTGCTCGTGCTCATCCCCGTGGTCGTTTCGATTACGACATCGCAAACTTCAAGCAAGGCTCAATATTTCGGCAGAATGATCATGAGCAGGAGCACGAGTATGAGCATGAGGGAAAGACCCAAACGCCGAACATCGAAACCTGAATCTGCTCGCCACGCGTAGCACCGGCGAAGGCAGGATCCTTCAAGCTTAAAGCTTTGGCCGGGCGAAAGCGCTTGCGACCCCCCATCTCCCATCTACCATCTTCTATCTTCAAAACGCTCGCTCGGGTGGTGGAATGGCAGACACGTACGTTTGAGGGGCGTATGCCGAAAGGCATGCGGGTTCAAGTCCCGCCCCGAGCACTTCCTATTCGCGGGAAGGTAATTCATTAACTCACTGAGTCGTTAAATCTGCAAAAGAGCACGGCAGGGCGTAGCTCCTGTTTTTCGCTCGGCGCGGCCGTTCCACGTTTTAGCTATTTCGGCATTCGGATTTCGTCATCTTTGATGCAACTTCTTTTAACGGGATCGTGTCGTATCGATGCACCTTGACACTTGGCACGCGACTCACCGAGTCATAATCACCATAGCGGGAGACTCTTAGGTAATAATCCCAGCTGGAGAAAAATTTCTCACATTTTGTCTTCTTTTGTGAATTTTTGGTTGTCAGGCATCGCCTGTATTTGGTATAAAAATCGGACTCACGTTTCGTCCCGTATGAATACCCCCGACCTGGGCCCGATCATCGAGGTGATAAGTCAACCGCCAGACATCGGAGATCAGAATGAAAAGAGGATTCCGCGGGAAACTGCAATTCACCCATTCGGGTCCGCCTTACTTCGCTTAGAGCTAGTTCTTTCATTAATTTGCCTAAGGCGAACGCGAGCCTGCCCCGCCGAAGCAAGAACGGGGGTCAGGCCAACAGGTTGAATCGCGCTTTCAGCGATGGAAGCAGACAACAATTGTTCTGTAAATTTTAGTCCGGATGTTTCCTATTGCTAGGTGGGAATCCAGGCACCCAGCCACTTCACAGGAAGTAGCTGGGCCGGCGAAAAATGCGGAATTAGCGTCTTTCGATTGCTAAGCGGATAAGAAATCTTATCTTGCCGTGCTCTAAAGGCAGAATGTCGTCGTCACTCGGACTTCGTCATTCGTTGGTCATTTAACGCCAGTCCGGCCCGGACCTTCAGCGCAATTCCCAAACACCATCAGCGGTTCTGGTGACGGCAAAGTCTAAGGCTGCTTCGATTTAATCCAGCGGTTTACTAAGTCCTCGAGCACGTCGAGCGGCAGCGCGCCGTTCGTCAGCACCACCTCGTGGAACTGGCGAATGTCGAACTTCGCTCCGAGAGCGCGCTTCGCTTTCTCGCGGAGCTCGAGGATTTTTAGCATCCCGATCTTGTAAGCCGTGGCCTGGCTCGGCATCACGATGTAGCGATTGATGGCATCGACACAATCGCCTTCACTATTAGGAGTATTCTGTTTCAAGGAATCGATCGCTTCTTCGCGCGTCCATTTCTTCGCGTGCATGCCCGTGTCTACTACCAGCCGCGCCGCGCGCAAAAGCTCCAGCGATAATCTCCCGAAATCAGAATACGGATCGTGATACATTCCGATTTCTTTCGGCGTCAGTTCGCTATAAAGCCCCCAGCCTTCGGTGTAAGCGGTGAAACGCGCGCCCAATTTCCGGAATTTCGGAATGCCGGTCAGCTCCTGCGCAATCGCGATCTGCATGTGGTGGCCCGGAATTCCTTCGTGATGCGCCAGCGCTTCGAGCTCGTAAACCGGTTGATCATGCATGCTGCGCAGATTGACATAAAACATCCCGGGGCGGGATCCATCCGGCGCCGGTTGCTGGTAAAACGCCGCGCCAGCCGAGCTCTCACGGAATTTCTCCACCGCTTTTACCACGATGTCCGCCTTCGGTTTGGTGAGGAATAATTCGTCGAGCCGCTTTTTCATCTCGTCCACAATCTGTACCGCTTTCGCTAAATATTTCGCGCGGCCCTGGTCGGTTTCCGG
>QHPP01000191.1 GCA_003219125.1 Verrucomicrobiota bacterium | reverse complement strand
ATCAGCAGAAAAAGAAGAAGAAAAAAGCGCAAACCACCCAGACGGCGAAGCCCGCGGCAAAGACGGGCGCAACGCAAACTAGCAATCGGCGCGTCAGCTCGCAGACGACCGCTAAGCCGCATGTCAGCTCGCAAACGACCAGCACGCAAACCAGTAAGAAGCATGTCACCTCGCAGGCGCGCAGCAATCAGCAGGTTACCAACCGCTATTACAAGAACAAGAAGGGACAGTCGAACGTCGCGGCGAACACCAATTACAACCAGCAAAATATCCAGCGCATCAAAAAGTCCGAACAGACGAACGTTGTCGCCAACAACAATGTGCAATGGAACAAAAAGGCGTGGAAACATTACAAACGCACCGGAAATGAATTGTCGTTTAGTCAGGCGCAACGTTGGAATTGGCGGGAACATCACAACCGCGATTGGTGGCGGCGCAACAATTACCGCCTCGTCCGTTACGGTGGCGGTTATTGGTATTGGAATAGCGGGTGGTGGTATCCGGCTTACGGATATGATCCCTATTACAGCCACTATGTTTACAACGGCCCCATCTTCGGCTACGGCCAAGCCGCGCCGGGCGACGTCACGGTGGACGTGCAACGGGCGCTGGCGCAACAGGGGTACTATTATGGGCCAATCGATGGCATCCTGGGTCCCGGGACGCGCAGCGCGATTCAGCGATACCAAATCGATCATGGTTTGGCTGTAACGGCGGCGATTGATGAGCAGACGCTATATACGTTGGGGTTGACCTAAGAGCAGGGAGCAAGGAGCAGGGAGAGTCAGCCTTTAAATGACCGCGTGGTGGATGAAATCTGCCGCGCGGTTTTGTTTTGACGGGGTCGCAGCGGTGTGGCGATGCATAGCGTTAGCGCTCATTCACGATTGGACAGGGAAAGTCCTGGAACACCGAACGAAAGACGGGGCTCGCGGGAGCTCGCCCCCGCCAAGGATTACCAGGCGGGCCTCCGGCGCTACGCTGGAAGAATGGTCGAGCGGAATCGCCCGGAGCGGTGTTGAATAAACGACAGGAAGATGTTGTCTTATTAGAAAGGTCAAAATGACAAAGATTCTCGTGGTCGGTCTGGCAATGATTCTGGCGGCGGCGGGAAGCGCGCACGCGGACGGCACAAATGGGAAGAGCGATCAAAGTAGCGCTCCAACGGCAACGACCGGAAGTACGCATTCATCTGGGAGCACGCGTTCATCTGGAAGCGGTGCCGTGCAACAAGGTGCGGTAGCGCCTTCCAACCGAAGCGGCAATGCTCCGGCAGTCCGCCACTATCCAAGTAATATTAATGTGCGAGACGGTGTGCACCCCAATCTCCCCGCGAACTGGCGCCTCCAACGCCCGTTGGATCGCTCGGAGCTGTTAGCCCGCCAAGCGCTGTACTTAAATCGGAACCGGGTGAACACGGTTCAAGGAACGAATCAAAGCACAGCGAACACCGGCCAATTGCGCGGCGGCGGACCAGTCTCGACCGATGTTCCCAGCCAGGGCGTTATTCAGAAACGGCATCATCGCGATGGGGAAAATACTTCACAAAATACGACCAGCGGCACGCCGGCGATGGGTTCGCGTAACGGCTCGCATAACGGCGCGATCGAAGTAACGAACGCACGTCTTCGCGGTGGCAATCGGGTCCTCAATTTTAACAACTCCAACACCATGAATTTCACTGACGCCTGCCGCCGGCATCGTGATCGTCACGATCGCGACTGGTGGCGGAATCACTGCACTACCGTCATTTTAATCGGCGGCGGCTTTTACGCGTGGGACTTGGGATACTGGTATCCGGCTTACGGATACGATTCCTATTATTCGAACTACGCTTACGACGGCCCGATCTACGGTTATGATGGTCTGGCGCCGGACCAGATCATCGCCGACGTGCAATACCAGTTGCAACAACTCGGCTACTTCGCCGAGGCGGTCGATGGCGTGCTCGGACCGATAACGCGACAGGCGATTGCAGATTATCAGTTGGACAACGGCCTGGCGGTCACCGGCGCGATCGATCGACCTACGCTGGTTGCGCTTGGGTTTATCGATTAATAGCGGCGGGAGGTGGATCGGCCGCTCCGTCGGGGGATGCCAAAGACAAATGCGGCTCCGCCGCCATGTTTAACATCGAGGTCCGAGCCGGACTGGCACGACTGCTTGATCCATCTGCACGACGTAGGTAAGGAGGTCTCCCGCCCAATTGCTCTGCCGAAATTGACGCGATAAGGTGGGCGCGATGGAAAACGGAACGCCCCAATTGGTCGCGCGGGATTTGCGGCGCTCGTTTCGAATGGGACCGCGCCGGATTGAAGTATTGCGCGGCATCTCGATGGAAGTGCGACGCAGCGAAGCGGTCTTTCTTGTCGGCGCCTCGGGTGCGGGCAAAACCACCTTACTATATACGCTGGCCGGACTGGAACGGCCAGAGGAAGGGACGGTCGATTTCGAAGGGCAGCGGCTTTACACCGGGAGCTCGCAAGCACAGGCGCAGATTCGGAACACCCAAATGGGCTTCGTGTTCCAGAGTTACTTTCTGCTGCCGGAACTGACCGCGTTGGAAAATGTAATGCTGCCCGGAATGATTGGAGGCAGCGTTCGAGAAAGCGCGGCGGAAGAAAGTTTGCGCGCAGTTGGTTTAGGTGAACGGCTGCAACATTTGCCGGCGGAACTTTCCGGCGGCGAACAACAACGCGTGGCGATCGCGCGCGCCCTGGTAAATGATCCGGCGATCGTTTTTGCCGATGAACCGACGGGTAATCTCGATTCCAAGACAGGCGATGCGATCATGGATTTGCTGTTGTCTTTGGCGCGGGAGCGAAAGAAGACATTGCTGGTAGTGACGCACGATCCGCGGTTGGCCGCGCTGGGGGATCGGCAGTTGCACATGGTGGATGGAGTGTTGGAGTGATGGGGTTGTACGTCTCTGGCGGCAGAAGAATTAAGGCATCGCCACGGGATCCCTCGACTTCGGAATGACAAAAGCTGCTTGAATTGCCGCCCGAACATCGGAGATTTTTTTGTGCTTACAAAAACTACAGCTGATGGGGATAGTACGACTTTAGTGGAAGAGCCGCGCAAAACCACTCGCGGGGTTAAACCGGCGAACGAATCAGGCCTCGCGAAGGCGGCCAAGCCGCTGACGATTTTTCTCGATGGAGAATTCGTGCCCGAAGAAGACGCGAAAGTTTCGGTCTTCGATCATGGGCTGCTCTATGGCGACGGAATTTTCGAGGGAATTCGTTTTTACAACGGCCGCGTTTTCCGATTGGAAGAACATCTGGAACGGCTGTGGGATTCGGCCCGCTCGATTTGTCTGGATCTCCCGATGTCGCGCAGCGAAATGACGGAGGCAGTGCTGGAAACGATTCGCAAAAACGATCTGCGCGATGGCTACATTCGTCTGATCGTTACTCGCGGCGTGGGGAACCTGGGATTGAATCCGGCGCAATGTAAGCGGCCGAGCGTGATCATCATCGCGACGACGATCGCGCTTTATTCGAAAGAAATGTATCAGAATGGTTTGACGGTGGTGACGGTTGCGACACGGCGAACCGGTCCCGGCGCGCTTAATCCGGCGGTGAAATCGCTCAATTACTTAAACAACGTGATGGCGCGGATCGAAGCGAACCTGTCCGGAGCAGACGAGGCATTGATGCTAAACGATCAGGGCTGCATCGCGGAATGCACGGCCGATAATGTTTTCGTGATCAAACGCGGCGAAATTTTTACGCCGCCAATCACGGCCGGCGCACTACGCGGAATCACCCGGTCGGTCGTGTTCGAAATCGCGGCGGAGCTTGGAATAAAAATTTCCGAGACCGATATCAGCCGGCACGATGTTTTCATTGCTGACGAATGCCTTCTCAGCGGCACCGCGGCGGAAGTAGTTCCGGTGGTCAAGGCGGACGGAAGGGTGATCGGGATGGGAAAACCGGGGCCGATCAGCTTGCGGATGATCGCCCGCTTCCGAGAGATCACGCGGGAAGGCGGCACGCCGATTTATTCCTGACGATTCTCACAGCTATTCGGCGCGCGAGATGCTAAAGCAGGTTACGGGGTTGAATGTTTAGACCGGGCGAAGGTCTAATTAAGTGAAAATGTTGTGTGACGTTTGCAAATGTAATGACGCGGCGGTTTTCCTGACGCAGATTGTGGACGGGAAAATGCAGAAGGTGAATCTTTGCGAAAGCTGCTCGAAGGAAAAAGGAGTGCAGGATCCGACCGGTTTTGCGCTGGCGGATTTGCTGCTCGGCATCGGCGCGGCGGAGGAAATTGAAAAGAGCGGCTCGAGCACGCGCTGTCCGGTTT
>QHPP01000249.1 GCA_003219125.1 Verrucomicrobiota bacterium | reverse complement strand
TCCGCGGCATTGCGCGGCGGGAACGTTAGGCGAAAACGTGAGCGCGTCACGAGAGAATCATCATTGAAACACAGGCCCGGAAAGCCTGTGTTCCGACCCGCTACGCCACCGCCATGCGCTGCCGATCCAGGTAAACCTTGCAGATGCCTTTAATCCGGGTCAGCACGTAATAGGTGGTTTGACTGCGCACGCGCACCAGTTCGGCACCAATAATTCGCGTCACAAAATCGCTCGGCAGATCCAGAATTTCCTGCGGGGTTGCGCCTTCAAGCCCTTTGCAAAGAATCGCCGTCATTGCCCTGGTAAGAGTTTGCACTTCGGGCCCGAGTGACATCCGAATGTGGGCCTTGCCATTTTCATCGACGTGTAAATAAACCCCAACCGTATCCGCGCATTCCTCGTCCTTGCGGATATCTTGCAAATCGAATTGCTCACCCTTGCGCGGTTCCTGTTTCCCGGCGTTGTCGGCATAGGAGACAAGCGTCTCGCGGCGCTCGTCTTCCGCGAGCGATTCGAAAAGGTTGATGATGTTACTCAGTTTGGGCGGATACATCGACAATCACGAATTTTACCGCGTCTTTAATCCGCTGTCATTTTGTGATAGCTGGCAATTAATCATGCTCCAATTATCGCTGTATTCGCCGAGTCGCGCATAAATTACTTTTTGGTGTTGCATCTGCAACACGGAATTGTTAATTCGACGATTTCTCCAGTCTACCAGCCGGCGGGATGACGTGCGTCGAAGCCGTGTCTGTCCCGTCCGTCTGCATACCAGCGCGGTCCAACGTCGCCGCCGTCGCGCAGATCGGTGGTATCCAGACGCAAGCCCGCGATGATGGCAAAAGTGTGCCCGTCGCGCGAATAAATCGTGATCCAACGGCCGCGACCGCGTCGCCCGTAATGACGGAGGTCGCTCGAAGGCAAAGGCGCATCCAGCAGTCCCGCGTAATGCAAGGCGAACGAAACGGCGCCGGAGCAGTCGTATCCGTGATCATTAAATGAGCCGTGGCCGCCGCCCCACGCGTACGGTTTACGCCGCAACGTATTCACGGCCCAAATCGCATTCTTGATGTTATCCGGCGCCCGTGATGGTGCGTAGGCGATTCCATTGCGCAGAATCGCGCGATCCCCCGCCACCACTGGCCGATTTGAGTTAATTTCCGGAAACGCATTTGTTGTTTCGAGATCGTCTTCGTCCTCGACCGACTCAGCCCGCGGCGCCAGTGCCGGTTGCGAACGCGGTGCGTAATAGGCAACGCGAATTGGCTCGGCCGGCGGCGGAGCATCAGCCTTTTCGCGCCGCGAGAATGGCTGCAGTGGCACACCAAAAGACCCGCGTCCGCCTGAGGTAGGTTCTTGTGCATGCGCAATCCCGGCGCAGACAAAGAACGCGGCGAGAAGCGCGGTGAAGCGCCACTGGAACCTCACAATCGCAGCTGACATGCTTCATTAATGCAGCTTGTACCGCGCCAAGTTGGCACTTGCGACCGCGGGCCGCGCACAAAGCCAAAATTGTAGGGCGGCCATTTTGGCTGCCAATGAAAAAGAAACAGCGGCGAAAATCGCTGCCCTGCAATTAGCAGCAGCCGACACGGCTGCCTCTACAGGGAATCAATGCGGCCGCATCCCCAATTGCGCGAAAAGAAAAGAATATTGATCCGCGAGCTGTTTGATTCGCTCGCTCAAGGCTGTCCCAATACCATGTCCGGAACTGGTGCTGGTGCGCAACAGGATCGGGTTGGGCGATTTATTGGCTTCGTCCAACCGCGCCACCATTTTGCGCGAATGATAAGGCGCAACCCGCCCGTCGTTCGCCCCGGTCATGAACAAGATGGCGGGGTAGTCCGTGCCGTCGGCGACGTGATGAAAGGGCGAGTAGGCATAAAGGGCCTTGAACTGTTCCGGGTCCTTGACCGTTCCGAATTCGGTAACATTGAACGCGCCGTTGGGAGCGAGCTCGACCCTTAGCATGTCGTAAATCCCGACCGCTGACACAACCGCGCGCACCAAATCCGGATGTTGCGTGATCATTGCTCCCATGAGCAGGCCACCATTACTGCCACCGAGGATCGCCAGCTTTTCCGATCGCGTCCATTTCTCGTTAATTAAATATTGAGCCGCCGCCGCGAAATCATCGAAGACATTTTGCTTCTTGGTCAGGTTCCCTGCCTTATGCCACTCCTCGCCGAACTCGCCGCCCCCGCGAATATTTGCGACCACCCAAACACCGCCACGATCGAACCAGAGCCGCCGTGTAAAATCAAAACCCGGCTGCATGCTGAGGCCGTACCCGCCGTAGCCGTAAAGCAGTACCGGATTATTCCCGTCGAGCTTTGTTCCCTTTTTGCGAATGATGTTCAACGGAACTTTCGTGCCATCCTTGGAAGTCGCCATTTCGCGACTCACTTCGACGTCGGCAAACGAAACCGGTGAGCTATCGACCAACGCCGTCTTTCTCGGTGGAGTATTTCCGGTGAGATGAAACCAGGCTGCCGGTTCGGTATAACTGACATCGCGAAAGAGAAGCGAGTTATCTTCCAATGATTCCATCTCCGTGACAGCGGAGATATCTGGAATGGGCACAATCGTCTCGCCTTTTCCGTCCAAGCCATAGCGCCGAATCTGCGAAGGACCGCCGAGCAGATCGCCGACGTAAATTGCGTCGGCCGTCGGTTCCATTAACTGAATTACCGCGTCGCTCGGCGGAACGATCACCGTCGCGCTCGCCAGCTTCGGTCTAGCCAAGGGCGCTCGCAAAATTTTCCCGCGCGGCGCGTCGGCCCGCGAAAGCAAATAAAGCGCGTCGTTGCGACCGATCCGTGCCGCCTTAATTTGATCGCTGAATTGTGTTAGCTGCTTCCAGCTTCCATCCGGCCCGAGCAGATAATGCGCGAAATCGCCACCATCGCCATTGGCGACGGTAGCGAGAACGTAATTTCCATCGTGGGACGCTTCGAGCTTAATCTCGGCGATGCGAGGAAAGTCTTTGCCAATCGAATAAGTGTCCTCGGAATCGGCCGTCCCGATTTTATGAAAGTAAACCTGCTGATAAAAATTCAGGTCCGCATCTGGCCGTTCGCTTTTGCGGGGGAATCGGGTGTAATAAATTCCGGTCCCACCGGCGTTCCAAGCCGCGCTGCCGCCGGCGGTGGGATATTGCACATGCGCAATTGAATCTTTTAGCTCTTTGCCGGTCGCTGCTTCGTAAACGTGCAACGTCCCATCTTCGCTTCCGCCTTGCGAGATCGACATCGCCACTATTTGCCATCGTGCGATGGAACGAACCAATCGATCGCGGTCCTACCCGACGGATCGAGCTTGTTGGGATCGAGCACCACCTTCTCTGATTTCAAGGCATCGGCCGAAGCGAGCGTCACCAGCATTTGCTGTTGCTTTGGTGGTTGAAACTTTCGCGCGAACAAAATGCCCGGTCGTGAAACAATTCCGGAATAGCTCGGCGAAGTTTTCGCGTACCACTCGGTCAGTTGTTTCTCGATCCCGGTACGGTCCGGCAACTTGTCGAGGTAATCGCGCGTCCGCCGACTCTGCGCATCCGACCAGGCTTTAACCGCCGGATCATCATCCTGCTCCAACCATTGATAATTGTCCTCGACCTTCACCCCCTGGTATTCATCTGTAACCGGTTTCTTCGGGGTCTGCGCCAACGGTTCCGCGCCAGACAGATTCGGCAAAGCAGCGACCCAAACTGCGCCGGCGATAACGAGCGAAAAGCGAATTCTCATTTAAATAAAGAACGCGCTCTCGCCGTTGCGTCCAATGACAATCAGCCAGGGTTGATCCCTGGCTTAGCTTTCGGCGGATTCGGGAACTGCCTTTTCCGCCGCTTGAAACCCAATCTTCGAATGCGTGCCGTCGCAAAACGGCTTTTCCGTGGATGCACCGCAACGACAAAGTGCCATGCGTTTTTCAACTGGAAATGCGTTTCCATCCGCGTCCTTGAGTTCAACCGGTCCAGTAACAATGTAAGGGCCGTTCTTGATCGTCTCGATAGTAACTTCAGCCATGATGGTTGTAATCTAAGTGAGAAGTGTACCTTCCGTCCACTCTAGCGAACTCGCTGTTTGTCATCCCGAGCGACAGTCGACGGATCCCGTGAAGTCATCTTAAAGGTTTCGCATCGGGATCCTTCGATTTCGCTCAGGATGACGAAAGATGGGTTACTCGCCGCCGAATGCGTTTTTCAACCACTCGCCAAATTGGCGGAGCAAAAGTCCGAGCGCTGCGCCCGGATTCTCTTTGAAGACTTCCATGATACGCGGACTTAAATCCTGCTGCGGCGCGTCGGTTGTTCCGGACAAATGCACCGTTGTCCAAAGGAAGCCATCGTGTTGGTGTGGGAAAACTTCTTCCGGCTTCGGCAACCAGTCTAGCAGATAGCGCGCAACTCCTAGCTCGATCGTACCGCTTAACTCTTTCTTTTCGACCTGGATCCTTCCTACCGCGCGAAATTTCCCCCTTTCTTCGATTGCAATGTTTTTGATTTCCGCCTTCGGATAATTCCACGCCAGGGCGAAGGAACAATCATTCAGCGTTAACCGCTCAAGCGCTTTCTCATTCGTGATCTTCGCGACGTTTTCCAGAAACGGCAGTTCGATGATACGCCCGCCGTCTACGCGCAATTTCGCTTCGCCGGTGGAACTTTCCAGCTTCGGATTTTTTCCGCGCCACAGAATTTTCCCCGAAGCCGTGCCCCTAACGTGCTTACGCCATTGCCTCGGCAGCCATTCCTCAACTGGGATGCGTTCGAAATTAAAATTGAAATCGACGCTCCGATCCTCGCCCGTGCCCGCAGTTCCTTCGGCATGAATAATTCCAGCCGCGTCGCCAACCGACTGCAAATCAAGATTGTAAAGCGTGAGCAATTTTTTGGTGATGAGCAGATGGGTGTCGCGCAATTGCAAATTTGGAATCAGCGCCATCTTTAAAGTTCCGCCGCTCGCCTGATAGTTGAAGTCTCTGCCTTGTGGCGTGATTTCGAGGCGCGTCCCGGAGAATCCGCCTTTCTCGCCCCGAAAACGCCAGGTCACTTCGGCTGGATCGGACTCAACAAGTTTAAGGTAAACGCGCCGCGGGAGGAAGACTTGAAACCAGGGTTTTGCCGGTGATGGTTCTGGCGTGGGCGCATAGGTTTCAATTTCCACTTCTCCCGATTGAATATGAACATCATCGAGCTGCCAGCGCCGAAAAAAAATTCCCAAGGGATTGAATTTTGCCGTGATCCCGTGCGCGTCCATCGACCTCATTGCTTTGCGTCCGTCCTGGGCGCGAAAGCCGTCGCTGGTGGCAGATAGAAACCCGGTCCGGTGGATGGATGCGTATTGCCCGCTGGGAAAATGCAGACCTTTTGCTGTTTCTTTCTCCAGCTCGGCGCGAAAACGATCGCTCTCGATGTAGTGAGTTAACTGCGGGTTGAGCCAGGCGATTCCAATCGCGCCAGCGATTAGCAAAATTGCAACCGCTGCGACCGCCCAACCTTTGCGCCGCATGATTGCGCTAGGGGGCGGGCGCGGTCAGAAGAGTATTCGCGGGATAGAGCACACCATTTTTCATCACACTGTCGATATCCGAGGCGCGTGCGATGTCATCGGCCGGATTCGAGTTCAGAACAACGAGATCGGCGAAATATCCCTTTTCGATTCTGCCAATGTGCGCGCCGGTTTCGCCGCCGAACAATTGCGCGGCGTTCGAAGTAGCACATTGCAAAATCTGCATCGGCGTCAGCCCGGCTTCCTTCATCAATTGAAACTCGCGGAACAAAGCCGGACCGTGAATGGTGCCGATGTTTCCAGCATCAGTGCCGGCCGCGATCGTAACTCCAGCATCCTCCAACGTTTTCAGATTCTTGAGCGCGACATCGTAGGTTTTCTTGATGCGCTCGAGCGCCTCGTCCGGCTTGGCCAGCGCCGTCTTGATTCGCTCGGGCAGTTTATCCGGCGGGATCTTCGTCACATCGAGCGATGCGATTACTTCCGGATTGCCCCACGTTTTTTCTTCGGGAGTAAGGTTGAGTCTATTGGCGAAGGTGCGGCCATAGCGCTCGAAGACGACGAGCGTCGGACACAAAATCGTATGTCGATCCTTCAGTAACTTCACGAACGCGTCATCGACGGCGTTGTCGATGACACTGTGGACAAGGACATCGGTCCCTTCCTCAACCGCGGCACGCGCTGTTTCCAATTCAGTTGCATGAACGGCTACGCGAAGCTTATGCGCGTGACTTTCTTCAATCGTGGCGCGGACGATCGGGCGGAACGAACCAACCGGATGATCCTTATCGACGATGTACCAGATTTTAATGAGGTCCGGCTTTTGCGTCGCGAGTTTGCGCACGAACTCGCGCGCTTGATCGGGCGTATCGATCTTCACGATCGGCGGATCGCCCAGATCGAGTTTCTCGCGCGAGACGCTTGAAATTAAAGGTCCGGCCACCGCGACGCGCGGCGCTTTGGCGGTCGAATCCGCAGTTCTCCGGACCTCGAAATTCCACATTGGCCCTCCGACATCGACGACGCTGGTAATGCCGCAGCGCAAATAGCGCGCAAAAGTGTCGGCTAAATGCGATTTGATCCAGCCTACTTCGTCTTTATACGGCCGGATACTATTGAGATCCGCGCCGTCCGGCCGGGTGAAAAGATCACCCGACTGGAAGAAATGCACATGCGTATCGATGTAGCCAGGCAGAATGAATTTGCCGTCGCACTCGATCCAGCGGGAGCCGACTGGGACACCGCTTTCCTTGCGGCTGGCGATGCTCTCGATTTTGTCACCGTTAATTACGACAACGGCGTTCTGAACAATCTTGCCGTCCGCCGGGTTAATCGCGGTGCCGCCGACCAGGGAAATTTTCTGAGCGAGCGCGCTGGTCGCAAGGGCTGATCCTATAAGGAAAGCAGCAATTCGATTCATAAGGGAAGAGTATCGTGAGCTGATTTGGTCCGAACGATTCGATCGGCCTCGCGTTCGAGTGGCGCGTAGTCGACAGCTCGAGGCCGGAGATAAAATTCTTCGATGACAATTTTGCTCAGCGCAGCCGCGGGCAAAGCCAGAATGGCGCCAGCCAGCCCAAAGAGCCAGCCCATCGCGACGGTGAAAAACAAAATAAGCACCGGGTTTAATCGCATTTCTTTTCCAAGGATGTAAGGCACGAGGAAATTCACCTCGATCTGTTGCACGAACAAGATCGCCACCAGCGCGAGCCAGAATTTCGTCACGCTAATGCTTAAGGCGACGAATAGTATCGGGAAGGCAACCAGCACCGGCCCAATGTTTGGTAAGAATTCACCGAAAAACGCGATGACGCCGAAAACGAATGCTGGCTGCACTCCCGCCGCCCACAATAAAATGCCAGTAGACGCACCGGTGATTACGCCGTTGATGGCCACGCCACGCGCCCACGCCGTCATTTGTTCCATCATCCGGATAAGAGTACGCCGCGCTTTTTCGCGATGGCGATCTGGTATTACCGCCAGATAACCAACGATCAGCGGCCGCGGATTTGAAAGTACAAAAACCAGAAGCAGAACGGCAAAGACGAAAACAAAAACCCCGCCGACCACACCGATGGTTGAACGCAGGAGCACGTTCGCCATTGTGCCCGCTTGGTTGCCGACCGTGGCGGCAATTTGGTCGGCCTGCGGCAAAGTGTTTTGCAATGCGGGGTAGCGTTCGGTGAAATCGGCGATATGAGCACGAATCGATTGCCAAGCATTCGGAGCGCGCTGTATCAACGATTGTAATTCATCCGTAAAAGTCGGCACTGCTACCGCCACGACCAGAACCACGATTGTGGCCAGCGCGATCAGGACAAGAGCTACGCCGGCCGGCCGAGGAACGCGTCGGCGTTCCAGATAAACGACGAGCGGGTTCAACACCATCGCCAACAAGATCACGATTCCGAACAGCAAGAGCACCGGCACGAGTGCGCGCAGAAAGAGCCAGCCAACGATCAGAAGCACGATCAGGATGAGGAGCCGGCGGCCATCCCGGTAAGCGAACGGACCGAGTTCGTCGTGTTTCTCCTGCGGTGTTGAATTTGTCATGAATGGAATCCAATACGGCGCTTTGGCGTTCCGGGTGGCGTCATTAATTCGCGGATGGCATCGAATACGATCTTGAATTGGGCATCGTATTTCTTCTCGAGGGTGTCCCTCATGCTGCCGTTCTAGCACCATGCTCGCTGGTTGAACAGCGGCGAAGCTCTCCTTAAGATTGGGGCGCCGCACAGGCTTGAGGCCTGTGCTCCGAGCGGTATAAATCGTGGTCCTACTTGCGAAACGGCGTTCTTCACCTACAATAGGCGCTTCGTTTATGGCTGAGAATGCGGAAGCGGTGGATCTTAAAGAGTTCCAATTGCATGAGAAGGATACGGGCAGCGCTGACGTCCAAGTCGCGTTGCTGACGAAACGGATCACGGAATTAACCGAACACCTCAAGACCAACGCGAAGGACCATTCTTCGCGGCGCGGCCTTTTGAAAATGGTCGCGCAGCGCCGCAGTCTGCTCGATTATCTCAACCGCTCGAAAAGCGAGCGCTATAAAAAGGTGATCGACAAGCTGAATCTGCGGAAGTAACCGCATTTTCCGCATCGAAGCCGGACGAAAATAAAACTGCAAGGCCCAGGCCGATAAGGCACCTTGGGTTTTAGGTTTCAGAGCCGAACAGAGTTTCGGAATTGACACCTACAATCAGGGTGACCGGCCTGGATTCTCGCACATCCAGGAAAGTAAAAATGCAACACAAGGTCACGGCGCAAATAGGCGCCAATTCTATCTCTATTGAAACCGGCAAGATCGCAAAACTGGCCGACGGCTCGGTCATAGTTTCGTGCGGTGAAACCATGGTGATGGCGAGCGCGGTCTCGGCCACTACCATTAAGGAAGGTCAGGACTTTTTCCCGCTGACGGTTGATTACCGCGAAAAGGCGGCAGCCGCGGGAAAATTCCCCGGCGGTTATTTCAAACGTGAAGGACGTCCGACGGAAAAGGAAACGCTCACTTCGCGCATGACCGACCGGCCGCTGCGCCCGCTCTTCCTGCAAGGTTATTTCTACGACACGCAGGTTATCTCCATTTTGCTCAGCGCCGATGGCGAAAATGATCCCGATATTCTGTCGATGAATGGAGCGTCGGCTGCGCTCACCGTGTCCGACATTCCATTCAAAGGGCCGTTCGGGGCGGTGCGAGTAGGGCGAGTGAACGGCGAATTCATCGCGAATCCGACTCACGCCGTGCGGGTCCACAGCGATCTGGATCTGATTTACGTCGGCACCGAAAACGATGTCATCATGATCGAAGGCGCCGCCAACGAATTGCCGGAAGCGGACTTCGTGAAAGCGCTGGAATTCGCTCACGGACACGCGCGCGAGATGATCCGCGCGCAGAAAGAACTGGCGGCACAAGTTGGCAAGCCGAAACGCGAGATGCCGCTGCTGAGCGTAAAGCCGGAACTGCTCGAAATCGCGTATCAGGTCGGTGGCGATCGAATTGAGGGCGCACTCTATACTCAGGGTAAGGTTGCACGTTCCAAGGCGGTGCAAGCGTTGCGCGAGGAAGTGAAGGCGGCGATGCTTCAAAAATACCCCGAGGTTGACGATTTCGCCATTTCGCAGGCCTTCGACTACGTCCAGAAAAAAGCCTTCCGCGTCAGTGTGCTGGAAAAACAGAAGCGGATGGATGGACGCGGCTATCAGGATTTGCGTCAAATCAGCTGCGAAGTTCGGGTACTGCCACGCGCGCACGGCTCAGCCATTTTCCAGCGCGGCGAAACACAGGCTCTCGCTCTGGCCACTCTGGCGCCGATCGAGGAAGCGCAAATGATCGATGCCTACGGAGGCGGCGAACAATCGAAACGCTTTTTGCTCCATTACAATTTCCCGCCCTTCTCAGTCGGCGAAACGGGAAGGTTTGGCGGCGCGAGCCGGCGCGAGATCGGCCACGGCGCCCTGGCGGAACGTTCGCTCGAGCCGGTGGTGCCGAGCGAAAATGATTTTCGTTACGCCATCCGTATTTCCAGCGAAGTAATGGAATCCAACGGTTCGACTTCAATGGCGAGTGTGTGCGGCGGAATGCTCGCCCTCATGGACGCGGGCGTGCCGGTGAAAGACGTGGTCGCGGGAATTTCCGTCGGTCTCGTTACCGAGTACGACAACGATCAACTGAAACGTTACGAGCTTCTAACCGATATCATCGGCTCGGAGGATCATTTTGGTGACATGGATTTCAAACTTTGCGGAACGGCCAAGGGCGTGACCGGTTACCAGCTCGATCTGAAATTGCCTGGGATCAGCTTGAAAATTCTCAGCGAAGCGATCCAACGCGCGAAGGAAGCGCGCAGCAAAATTCTCGAGATCATGCGTAGCACGATCGACAAGCCGCGTGCCGAACTTTCGAAATACGCGCCCCGGATCGAGACGATCAAAATTAATCCAGAGAAAATCGGCGCGCTCATCGGGCCGGGCGGCAAAACAATCAAGGGAATCGTGGCGGAGACCGGCGCCGAAATTAACATCGAAGACGACGGCTCGGTGCACATCTACGCCACCAGCGGCGAGTCGATGGCGCGCGCGAAAGAAATCATTGGCGGGATGACGCGCGAGATCGAGATCGGGCAGACGTATCAGGGCCGCGTCGTTTCAGTAAAAGAGTTCGGCGCGTTCGTCGAAGTATTTCCAGGCAGGGACGGGCTTGTGCACATCTCCGAGCTGGCGGATTTTCGGGTAAAACGAACGGAAGATGTGGCAAAGGTGGGCGACGTTATTTGGGTGAAATGCATCGGCATCGATGACAAAGGACGGGTTAAGCTCTCGCGCAAAGCCGCGCTGAGAGAGCGCGCTGAAGCGGAGACCGGCCACGTTCCCGAGCCCGCACACGACGGCGCGGGGCGGTAAGGCAGCTCCCGGCGTCATCCCGAGCGAAGTCGAGGGATCCCGCGGCATTACCATAAAGCTTGCACAACGGGATCCCTCGACTCTCGCTCGGGATGACAGAGCTATAGAATCCGCTCTATGATCCCGGTGCGATGAAAGCCGGCTTTCTCGAAAAACTGATCGGACGGCTCGGCAAGATCGGGCCCGAGGAGGTGCAGAATTATTTGCTGCGCCTGGCCCAGGAGAAGGGATTTCTTGAGACGGTTTTTAATGCGATCCAGGAGGGAATTATTGTTACCGATTCATCTGGGCGAATCACGTACCTCAATGACGGCGCCTGCGAGCTTTTCGGCCTCGATGGCGAGGATTCCGTTGGCAAACTCCTCGACGAACGAGTGCGCGGACTTGATTGGAATGCGCTCACCCACAGTGGTGGTCCGGTTACGCGCGACCTCGAGATTTTTTATCCGCGAAACCGGTTCCTCAATTTTTACATCGTGCCGCTCGTGATCGAATCACGGGTGGACAGAAATGAAAACGCCGCCGCTGACGACCGCGGCTACAGCGAGCAGGTCGGCTACGCCATTATCATGCGCGACATTACCGAGAGCCGACGCACTGCGGAGAAAACGATCGAGAGCGAGCGGTTGAATGCGCTCACTTTGCTAGCCGCGGGCGTCGCTCATGAGCTCGGCAACCCGCTGAATTCATTGAACATTCACTTGCAGTTGATGGAACGGCAGTCCCGCAAGTTGAAAGGCAAAGAGCGCGACGAACTCCAGCAGTCCATCGAAATTTGTCGAGGCGAAATCAATCGGCTCGATTCCATCGTCACCCAATTCCTCCGCGCGATTCGGCCGTCGCGTCCGCAGCTTCAGCCAGAAAATGTCAACGTCATCGTGGAGGAAGCGGTGCGCTTTTTCTCGGCCGAGATCGAAGCGCGCGACATCGTGGTGGAAACGGAATTGCGCTCCGATTTGCCATTGCTCCAGCTTGATCGCGATCAAATGAAGCAGGCCTTTTACAACGTCATTAAAAATAGTTTCGAAGCGATGAGACGACGCGGCATTTTGCGGATTCGCACGGACATGGATGAATCGCATGTGCGAGTCAGTTTCATCGACACCGGTGGAGGAATGTCGGCGGAAACGTTGAGCCATGTCTTCGAGCCTTATTATACAACCAAAGAAAGCGGCACCGGCCTCGGGTTGCTCATTGTGCGACGGATCGTGCGCGAACACGGCGGCGAGCTTGCGATCGAAAGCACCGAGGGCAAAGGGTTGGCGTTGACCATTCGCCTCCCTTTCAAGGAGCAACGCGTCCGCATGTTGGAAGCGGGTGATCGGAAGGCGAACAATGAGTGACTTAGAGCCTGGAGGGCGGAGCTCTCCGACGCCCGATTCGTCAGTCCGGCTCGGATTGGGCTCGCAGAGCTCGCCCCTCCAGAGATTGAAGGTGCGTCGACCTGAGAGGAAAACACCTGCGCATTTCACTCCAATTGATTCTGGATTTCGATCCGTGATTATTTATCTAACGGTTTGTGTGCAACGAAAAAAGACCGTTACTCGCGAATCCTATCGCAAGGAAGCTGATCGTGGCAGCATGGCGAGCAAACACTTTTTGCTGCGTTGGTCGTTATGTGATCATGCCCGATCACATCCATTTGTTTTGCGCTCCTAATACTTTCCCAGATCAATCACTAAAGAAATGGATCGCGTGTTGGAAAAATCGCGTGACACGCGAATGGACGAACCGCTCGCAGATTTCAATTTGGCAGCGCGAATTTTGGGACCGCCAGTTGCACCGCGCCGAATCGTACGAAGAGAAATGGAACTATGTGAGAAATAACCCGGTACGTCATGGCTATGTGTCTCGTGTTGAAGATTGGCCCAACTAAAGGGAACTCAATGTCCTCGAGTGGCATCATCGGTAGCGTGGAGGGCGGAGCTCTGCGACGCCGGATTCACCTGGAGAAAGCCCGCCTGTTATACGCCCCAAGCCCCGGGGCTCGCAGAGCTCGCCCCTCCAGAGCACGCTTTTACAACGCATTGTCGTCTCCGTGGAACTCGATCATCTTACAAGTAACGGATGCAGCCAACGATTTTGATCGTCGATGACGAAAAGCACACTCGCGACGGGTTGCGGCGTTTGCTCGAAGACGAATACGACGTTTATGTCGCCGAGGACATCGGCGGTGCCATAAGTGTGCTGGAACGCGAAACGGTCGACTTGCTCCTGACCGACCTGCGACTGTCCGGGGAGGACGGAATGCAGCTAATCGAGCGGGCCCTGAAAATGCCGCACCCCCCCATCTGCATCATGATGACGGCTTATGGTTCAGTCGATACCGCGGTGGAGGCGATGAAACGCGGGGCTTACGATTTCGTAACTAAACCGCTCAATCTCGACAAAGTCGAAATCCTGATCGGCCGCGCGCTGCAATCGCGCCGGATGGAGCAGGAGAATCGCATTCTGCGCCAGCAAATCGATGACCGCTTTGGTCTGGAAAATATTTTGGGGGAATCGCTCGCGTTGCGGGAAGTGCTGGACACGATCCGGCAAGTTGCGCCCTCGTCGGCGAATGTTTTGATCGAAGGCGAGAGCGGCACCGGCAAGGAACTGGCGGCGCACGCGATTCATAATTTGAGCCGGCGCAGTCAGGCGAAATTTGTGGTGGTGCATTGCGCGGCGTTGTCGCCGACTTTGCTGGAAAGCGAATTGTTTGGCCACGAGCGCGGCGCCTTTACCGGCGCGCATGAACGGCGGATCGGAAGGTTCGAGCAAGCGAACGGCGGCACTATTTTTCTCGACGAGATCGGCGAGATCGACGCGAGCACCCAGGTGAAATTATTGCGGGTAATGAGCGAGCAGCGTGCGTTCGAACGCGTCGGTGGCACGCAAACCTTGCGCGCGGACGTGAGGGTGATCGCGGCGACGAACAAGAATCTTGAGCAAATGGTGCGGGAAGGAAGATTTCGCGATGATCTTTATTTTCGCCTTAACGTCGTGCGCATTACCATGCCGCCGCTGCGTGCGCGCAAGGAGGATATTCCACTTCTCGTTAGATCTTTCTTAAGACATTTCTCGAAAGCGAATGAGAAAAGGGTGCTCGATATCACGACGGACGCGATGAATACGCTTTTAGCCTATGATTGGCCGGGAAACGTGCGCGAGTTGCGCACTGCCATTGAGCACGGCGTAGTGATGGCGAGCGGGCCCAAAGTTACGGTGCGCGATTTGCCGCGCGCGATCCGGGAAACGGCGGTAACCTCGGCCGGCGCGATCTCGATTTCGGAAACGGCGAATCCGCTCGATCTGGCAGAAACAGAAAAACGGCTCATCACCCAGGCGCTGGCTTCGACGGGCGGAAATATTACTGCTGCGGCCACTCAACTGGGAATCAGCCGCCGCACTTTGCACCGTAAACTCAACGAAATGAATGCGCAGGGCCGGAATGTGCGAGAGCAAGCGCGCGCGGCAAAAAAACGGACAAAATAGGCATGCCGGGGCCGGAGATTTCGTCATCACCACAGTTTCCGGTTTACGAATGTCACATCGGGACGTTGAATTAGCCGGGTGAGCGACAACAGAAAGATTTTTGGAACGGACGGCGTTCGTGGCGTCGCCAACGTCGAGCCCGTTACAGCCGAGACTGCGCTCAAGCTCGGTCGCGCCGCCGCGCACGTTTTCCTGAAATTGAATCCGCGGGCGCATCCGGGCGGGACGCGACCAAAGATTGTGCTCGGCAAAGACACCCGGCTCTCAGGTTACATGCTCGAAAATGCGCTCGTCGCCGGCATCACGTCGCTGGGAGTGGATGTGCTTGTGATCGGCCCATTGCCTACTCCCGGTGTCGCTTACATCACCCGCTCACTGCGCGCCGATGCGGGGATCGTTCTCTCCGCTTCGCATAATCCCTATGCCGACAACGGCATTAAATTTTTCCGCCACGATGGCTATAAGCTCGATGATCAGGTCGAGCAGCAAATTGAGCAGCTCGTTTTCAGCGGCGAGATCGATTCGATTCGCCCGACCGCGGGCAACATCGGCCGCGCGACCCGAATTGACGACGCACTTGGCCGTTATGTCGAATTTGCCAAGCAAAGTTTTCCGCGCGGAATGACTTTGGAAAAAATGCGGATCGCGGTCGATGTCGCGAATGGCGCCGCCTACAAATCCACGCCCTGCATTTTGCGCGAGCTCGGCGCGGACATTACCGTCGCGCACAACACGCCTAACGGAACCAATATCAACGCCGACTGCGGCAGCACTCATCCGGAGGAAATTCAGCGGGTCGTTAAGGAATCCGGCGTCCACGTGGGTATCACCCACGATGGCGACGCAGACCGCGCTTTGTTGTGCGATGAAAACGGCGAACTGGTTGATGGCGATGAAATTCTGGCCATCGCCAGCGTTGATTTATTGCGCGCGCGAAAATTACGCGACAGCACTCTGGTTGCGACAGTGATGAGCAACTTCGGGCTCGATGAAACCCTCGGCGCACACGGAGGCAAGGTCGTTCGCACCAAAGTGGGCGACCGCTATGTGCTTGAAGAAATGATGGCGCGCAATCTCAATGTCGGCGGCGAGCAAAGCGGCCACATGATTTTTCGCGATTTCACCACCACCGGCGACGGCATTATCAGCGCGCTCCAAGTTTTGCGGATCATGAAGGAAAGCGGAAAACCATTGAGCGAGCTGAAAGGGTGCCTGAAGAAGTATCCGCAGGCACAGCGAAATTTGCGGGTGAAACGCAAACCGCCGCTGGAAGAGTTGCCGGCGGTGATGAAACTGGTGGGTGAAACCGAGCAGCAACTTTCCGGAAAGGGCCGTGTTCTTTTGCGCTACTCCGGAACGGAACCGAAAATTCGTTTGCTGATCGAGGGACGCGAACCGGCTGAAATTGATCGGCAGGCAAATCGGATTGCGGAAGCGATTGAGGAAGCGATTGGGGCGAGCTAAGAACTGATGACTAAACGCGCCGTCATCCCGAACGAAGTGAGGGACCTCACCCAAGCTGCTGGATCACGCAAAAAAGTTTGTGTATTCAATATCCCGAATGGGAGGTCCTTCGCTTCGCTCAGGATGACGAGCGTTGTGTGGTTATGACGCTTTCTCAAGTACTCGAAGCGCTCCTTTTCAGCGCGCAAAAACCGCTGACCACAGCCGAGCTGCGCGAGGCGCTCACCGGCGCTGGCGAAGGTGACGCGCTCGTTCCGAATGAATTCGCGCGCGTGAAGGAAGCGGAAATTGCGGTCGCGCTCGAGCAACTAAAAGTTGACTGCACACTGGCGCCCCGCGGATTCCAGCTGGTGGAAAAAGCAGACGGCTGGCAGATGGTTAGCCATCCCGATTGTGCACGCTGGGTGCGCCAGCTTTTTCCCGGTCCGAAACCGGCGCGACTGTCGCCGCCGGCGCTGGAGACACTCGCCATCATCGCCTATCGTCAACCCATTACCCGGGCCGATGTCGAAGCGGTCCGCGGCGTCACTGTCGAAGGTGTGCTGCAAAATTTGATGGAGCGTGGTCTGGTAAAAATCAGTGGGCGCGCGGAATTGCCAGGGCGTCCATTGCTCTATGAGACGACGCAATTTTTCCTGGAGCATTTCGGTTTGCGGCATCTCGACGAATTGCCGAACGCAGAGGAATTGCGCACGCGGTATTTGCCAGTCGCGCCGCGACCAACTGCCGCAGCTGGCGTCCCCGATGCCGTACCGGGGTCACCCAGCCCGGTGACAACCATTGCGTCCGAGGATTGACTTGATCGCGCAATTTCGGAGACTTCGCGCAGATACGTCGGCTAATTCCCGGCGCACAGGTTGCTCTCTTCTATGAACAAAGGTCTAGTCGGTTGTCTCGGCATTGGC
>QHPP01000347.1 GCA_003219125.1 Verrucomicrobiota bacterium | reverse complement strand
TCGCTCTCTTCGATTTTATTCTCGTTAACGTCGTCCATTTCTTTACTCGTATTCACTAATTAGATATGGCCCAAGCACTCGCAGCGAAGGATCAGTGGTACGTTGTGCACGTGCTCTCCGGCCAGGAGAACAAGGTCAAGGACAATATCGAGAAACGCGTCAAAACCGAAGAGATGAGTGACGTCATTTATGAAGTGCTCGTCCCAACTGAGCGTGTTTCCGAAATCAAGAAAGGCAAGAAGAGCGAGACCACGCGAAAATTTTTTCCCGGTTACCTCATCGTGAACATGCATCTACTCGATCAGGACAATCAACTGGTCGACCGCACCTGGTATTTCATCAAGGATACGCCAGGAGTAATCGGGTTTGCCGGCACCAAAGATAAGCCTATCCGTCAAGGTTGCCGATGGACCATTCCAAAACCAGAACGGTATCGTGGAAGAGATCGATCCTGAACGCGGTAAGTTGCGCGTCTCCGTTACCATTTTTGGCCGTGCGACTCCAGTCGAATTGGAATACTGGCAAGTAGAACGCGGCTAACCGCCTCAACGCTTTAACGGAAAATCATGGCAAAAGAAATCGTAGCCCATATCAAACTTCAAATACCGGCCGGGCAGGCGAATCCCGCACCTCCAGTTGGAACAGCGCTGGGTCCGCGCGGAGTCAACATCATGTCTTTCTGCAAGGAATTTAATGCCGCCACCCAGAAACAAGCCGGCGATATCCTTCCCGTCGTTATCACTGTTTTCAAAGACAAATCATTTACTTTCATAACCAAGAGTCCGCCCGCCGCAGTGTTATTGAAGAAGGCGGCCAACATCGCTGCTGGTTCCAAAGAACCTAACAAGATCAAGGTTGGCAAAGTAACGCGCAAGCAAGTGATGGATATCGTGAAAACGAAGGCGAAAGACTTGAATGCACGCAACGACGAAGCCGCTTTCCGCATCATCGCTGGCACCGCCCGTCAAATGGGCCTTGAGATTGTTGATTGATCGGAACGACGCCCGACCGCCCAGAGTTAGTGAATGAATTTGACGCTGCGCGATTTGACGCGCTCGGACCCTGGATTACTGGGTTCGAGTTCGGAGGCGCTCAATATGGTGGCCAGTATCGCGCAGACACTGACTCACGCGTTCTTCGTTTCATAAGCAAATTCAGGGAGCGACTCGCCGCTTCCAATCGTGGAAGAGACCAGCCTTTGCGCATTCTGGAATGTGGCTGCCTCGAAGGTGGTCATACCAGTGTTCTCGCCCAAGCCTTTCCGGACGCGGAAATCACTGCAGTGGATGTGCGTGAAACAAGTCTGGAGAAGGCAAAGTTCATTCTTTCGGCCTCCGGGATTGCAAAAGTTCAGCTCATCAAAGAGAATCTTGATGAGCCGTCTCCAGCTCTTTCACAGCAATACGATGCGATCTTCTGTGTTGGATTACTTTATCATCTGCGAGATCCAGCAGCGTTTCTGGCACGCGCCGCTCAGGCGACTGGCTTCTTATGGCTGTCCACCATCATTTGCGCCGAACCAGAAGCGACCATCGTCGAACGTGAGTATCGCGGTCGCTTTTTAGGGGAAACGATTGAGCATCCCCTCGCTGGAGTGAACTGGCAATCTTTTCTACCGACGATTGGCTCCCTCTCCGACATGCTTTGGTCGGGCGGATTCAGCGAAATCTCGCTTCTGGAAAAATCGATGACGCCTGATGGCAACGGTCCGGCCGTGCTATTGAAAGCGGAAAGAACTTCTGACATTGGAGGTTAACTCCTGGATTAGGGAGCGGTCGCCGCGGTGCCCTGGTTCCGGCCGGCGCTTTAGAATCTCTTCTTCAACTGGACGTACCAGAACCGGCCTTTGACAGTGGCAAGTGATTCGTCGTAGCCGTTCTCGAAAGCTCCCCCGACGAACGGCGGATCGGAATCGAGCACGTTCTGCATTCCAAGCGTGATCGTCGTGCCATTCAACCAGGCGCGCCATCCACACGTACCGTATTCAGCAGTAGAGAGGGGCACGACATTTTTCTCTTTACCATTGGGCATCTTCACATTTT
>QHPP01000190.1 GCA_003219125.1 Verrucomicrobiota bacterium | reverse complement strand
TATGATTTCGTGGCCCTGACGCAAGCCGAGAAAGGCGCCGAGCATGAGCGCGAGCAAAACCAGGCTCGGTTGGCCGAGATGATAACTCGACCAGACAAAAGGGATAACGATGAAGGAGGCGATGACTATGGGCGCGTTCTGGGCGCGCTGCTCCGACATCAACTTGCTTGAAAACCTAATGCACAGAATCCACGCCATCGTGTTGAGCGACGACAAAATCAAAATCAGCCCGGGCTTTCCAAAAAACGCCGGTGCCGCCAAAAGCAGCGCGCAGGTGGGCGGATACATGAACGGAAAATTTTGGGTGTGCGGGTAAAGCTCGTCGCCGCGTAGCACCGTTTGCCCTGCATCAAACCAGGTCCGGTAATCCATCTGCGTTCCGCTGTGCAAGAACCGAACAAAAGGCACGAGAGTGAAGATTATCGCCGTGGCGATAAACAGCCCCCGGATGAGGAGCCGAGGGGGCGTCCTTTCCAATCGCTCAGTCAGAACTTGCAGCCAAGTAATCACGCAGCAATCGTTTCCAGATCAAATCTCCGGTAGACTTGCCGCTTTCGCGAAAATGTCAGCTGGTAGCAACGGTTTCGTAAGCCGTAGTTCACGGGCTCGAATCCTATCGTCGGTTATCTTAGATATTTCGGATTGCGAATTGCGGACTGATTCGACATTGAACGGTGGGCACATGCGGGTCTTGCCCATGTAGAGTGAAAGCTTCAGAAGTTGGATGTCCGATGTCGAGCGGTTTTCAGCCTTTAGGCTCTGACTCGCGTTCCAGTACGCTCGACAATTAAGAAATCGATGTTCACTATCATTTGAACATTGAGCAACGAACCCAATTAGAGAAAAGAACAATGAAAACAACGACAGCCATAATATCTCTAAAAACAATCGATCGCGTCACCCCGGGCCTCTGCGTACCTGCCAGCCTGCTGGCCGCGATCACATTGCTGCTCTCAGGGCCCAGCACCACTTTTGCCGGCGACGCAACCTGGGACCTCAATCCCACCTCGGGCGACTGGAACACCGCGACGAACTGGACGCCTGCGACCGTGCCTAACAGCTCGGCAGACACGGCGACATTTGCGTTTTCCAATACCACCAATGTCTCGATATCGGCAAACACTGAGGTCAACGGTATCACCTTTACCCCGGCTGCAACGAACCCGTATACCATTAGCGTCGCGACTCCCAATGTGTTCTCCCGCGACCTCGTCATTAGCGGCGCTGGCATCACAAACGATTCGGGGACTATGCAGAATTTTGTGACGGTCGGAGGGGCCAATTTCTCCCTGTCCGCGATAGTTTTTTTTCACAGTGCAACCGCGGGCAGCCTTACCACTTTTAGAAACATGGGAGGTGAAACGCTCTTTTTTGACACGGCTTCAGCGGGCAATGCAACTTTTATCAATCATGCCAGCAATGGCAGCATGTTCGATAGGGGCAGTACGGAGTTCAGTGGCAGTTCGACGGCGGCCAACGGTACTTTTATCAATGAAGGAGGCTTCTCCCCTGGCGTCACGCAGTTGCTCTTTGGTTCTACGACGGCCGCAAACGGCACGTTCATTAATAACGGGGGTACGTTCAGCGGCGCATTCGGCGGGGCCACGGTTCTAGGGACGACGGGAGCAAGCGCTGTGTTTACGAACAACGGCGCCTCAGCCAGTGGCGCGTTCGGCGGTCTCACGAGCATCGTTGGCGGGACCGCTGCAAACGCCGTCATTACGAATAACGGCGCTTCGATCAGCGGCGCAGGTGGCGGCCGCACGTTTTTCTTCGATGGGACTGCTGGCGATGCTATTATTACGAATAACGGTGCACAGGTCAGCGGCGGAGGCAGCGGGGTCACCCTGTTCATCAGTTCCTCGACTGCTGGTAATGCAGCACTCATCGCTCATGGCGGGCTAGGCGGCGGCGAAGGTGGCACGATATTTTTTGAAGACAGTTCCACGGGCGGCACGTCGCAAGTTGAGGTCTTCGGCAACGGCAAGCTTGACATCAGCGCCCATGACGCTCCGGGCGTGACGATTGGGTCTATTGAAGGCGACGGTAATGTTTTCTTAGGGGCCGACAATCTGACTGTAGGCAGCATCAACCTAAGCACCGCCTTTTCCGGCGTGATTCAGGACGGCGGGCAGAATGGCGGCATTGGCGGTTCATTGACCAAGATCGGCGCGGGAACGCTCGATCTGACCGGAGCCAACACCTATACCGGCAAGACTGCCGTCAGTGGTGGTGTGTTGCAGGTTGATGGTTCGATTACAAGCAACGTTCTCGTTAATCGTCATGGCACGCTCGCAGGCACCGGAAATATTTATGGCGCAGTTACCGGTCACGGAACTGTTAGCCCAGGAGATCCCATAGGAATCCTGACCGTAAACAGCTACACGCAACCGGTGGGTAGTGGGAGACTGCTGATCGATATAGCAGGCACGGGCGTCGACCAATTCAGTGTTCTAGATGTTCTTGACGCTGCCCAATTAAATGGATTTCTCGATCCTGTTCTTCTAAACGGCTTTATCCCGTCAATTGGTGACGAGTTCACGTTTTTGAACTACGGATCGCTGTCCGGAGCGTTTAGCATTCAGAACGGTGGGATTTTCGATAACGGTATGGAACGTTGGGTAGTAACCTATCACGCGAACGATGCTGTGCTAACCGCGACAAAAAACGTTCCTGATCTGGGTTCAACATTGCTGCTCCTGACATTGGGCCTGCTCGCTTTGGCGTATCGAAATGTCTCGCTGCGCAAGCAGATCTGAACTTTGGGCATCAGATATTGGATGCTCGCCGCGGCGAGTCCGTCTTCTCGCGGACTCGACGTTAGATTGCAGATTGATTGGGCGTTGGATATTCAATGTTTCAGATCTTCGGCCGCGTTTTGTGCCAGTCGGTGCTTTGTTCGTAGGCGTGCGCAATCTGAAAAATACGCGCTTCATCCAGCGCTTTTCCGAGGAGCTGCAGTCCGATCGGCAACTTTTTTCCGCTCTCGGGTTCGGCAAATCCACAGGGAACACTGATGCCGCAAATTCCCGCGAGGTTCGCAGCGTTGGTAAAAATATCCGCCAGATACATCTGCAACGGATCGCTCGTTTTTTCGCCCAGCTTGAACGCCGGGCTGGGTGAGGTTGGCGAAACCAGAGCTTCTACTTTCTCGAACGCCTCCGCAAAATCTTGCCGGATGAGCTCACGGACTTTTTGGGCACGCAAATAATAGGCATCGTAATAGCCGGAACTGAGAACGTAAGTTCCGAGGATAATTCGCCGTTTCACTTCCGCGCCGAATCCTTCCGCGCGAGTGCGGGCGTAATGATCAAACAGGTTGCTCACCTTCTCCGCCCGATGTCCGTAGCGCACCCCATCAAAGCGCGCGAGATTGGCCGAAGCCTCCGCCGTCGCCAGAATGTAGTAAACGCTGATGGCGTAGTCTGTATGCGGAAGCGAAATCTCAACCACTTCGGCGCCGAGTGAGCCTAGCTGTTTGACGGCCGCCACAACCGCGTTTTTTACCACCGGATCGACGCCTTCAATCATATATTCTTCCGGCATCCCAATACGGATGCCTTTCAGATCGCGACCAAGATTTTTAGTATAATCCGGTACCGGCGCATTAAGCGATGTGGAATCGCGCGAATCGTGGCCGGCAATTGCATTCATGAGCAAAGCGGAGTCGTGTACAGTTTTCGTTAGTGGCCCGATCTGATCGAGGGAAGAAGCGAAGGCCACGAGACCGAAGCGCGAGACCCGGCCATAACTGGGTTTGAACCCGACTATTCCGGAGAGCGCGGCAGGCTGACGAATCGATCCGCCGGTGTCGCTTCCAAGCGCGCCAAAAGCAATATCCGCGGCGACAGCTGCGGCCGACCCGCCGCTTGATCCGCCCGGCACCCGCGAAAGGTCCCAGGGATTACGCGTGACCTGCGCACTCGAATTTTCTGTCGAGGAACCCATGGCAAACTCGTCCATGTTCATCCGACCGAAGGGAATCGCCCCCTGCGCGCGCAGTTTCTCGATCACGGTTGCGCTGTAGGGTGCGCGATAGCCATGCAAGATTTTCGAACCACAAGTGCATTGCTGGCCTTGGACATTGATCAGATCCTTAATCGCGATCGGAATCCCGCCCAGCGGCAAAGTCATGTCCACTTTTTCTGCTTCCGCCGTCGCCGCAGCGAGATCATGCTCCAGATACGCGCCGATCTTATCATCAACAGCGTTGATTCGCTCCTCCAGAGCCTGCAACGTCTCAGCTGGCGAAATTTCCCCTCGCCGGAGCAGATCCCTCAGCTCGACGATGCTGAGCGCCGGCAGGTCGCGCTTCGTCATTCCACAACTTTGGTGACGATGAAAAGATTGTTGGTCTGCCGCGGTGCGTTGCTCAGCGCCTCGGCGGCAGTGAACCAATCGCGCGCGGTATCTTCGCGAAAGACATTGAAAATCGGAACAGCATGCGCCGCCGCTTCCACGCCTTCGACGTTCACTTCCTTTAATTTTTCCGCGTACTTCAAGACGTCGCCAAGTTGTTTTTGAAAAAGCTTCGTCTCCTCCGCGGTCAAATGCAGCCGGGCTAATTGCGCGACATAAGCAACGTCGAGTTCGCTTGCCATTTTAAAAATGGAAGCGCGTCATCAGCCACGTCACCGCTACTGCGAGCGCAATCACCAGCACCAAAAAAATGATCCGGCCTTCCCGGCGTGCTTTGCGCAGCGAACCAGGCCGGCGCCCGCCCCATTCTTCATCGCCCCAGCGCTTATCGCGCAATGACAGTGAGGCGTCGAGCCGGCTCCCGCGCTGATTGGCCCGCTCCAATAATTCCTCCCGCTGTCGACGCGACGTTTCTTGCGCCAAACGTGGCGCCTCTTCGATCATTTGCTGCAATTTTTGCATCTGGTCGCGCAACTCATTCTCGCGGCGCGCCAGTTCCTCTTGTTGCTGATCAACCGCCGAACCGGATTTAGGCGAACGCCGAATCATCCCGCAATCTTAACCCTTCGCCATCCACCAGAAGATCAGTAACGCGACCAGTCCGACCGTAATTAACGGCAGCGAAAGTGCGAACCCGATTAAGACCCACTGCCCAAATGACTTCTCGCCACGCGTTCCCGCCACCTCGGGTGCCGCTTCCGGCAACGACACGGCTTCCGAATCCTGGGTCGCGATCGCCTGCAAACGACTTCGCTGCTGGCTGAATTCCGCACGCGCATCGTCTACCGTACTAAGGGCCCGGCTCAATTCCCGGTGCAAATCCGACGGATTCCAACCTTTGGGATCAATCCCTTCCAGCACCTCGAGATGCTGGCCAAAGCTCTCGCGCGTGGCCCGCAGTTGTTCAAGCTTGTTCTGCGTCTCGTACGCCTCCCGTTCCAACACCACCAGCGAGCGCGTTAGCTTGTCTGTCATCTCTGCCCGGCCACGTTCCAGTTCTTCCTGCCGCCGGCTCAGCTCTTCCAACTCGCGTTTTTGTTTTTCGATCTGCTCCTGTTGCCGGCGCAACTGCAGCAATTGCTCTTGCGCTTTTTGCACCTGCGAACCGAGCAACTCGGGGGTGACTTCATCTTCATCGCTTAATTCAAGCATCTGTTCCATCGCACGAGTCCGTTCTGGCATGATTTTGCGGAGCAGAGCGTTTTGCCCGCTCCAATTAAACCGGACATTAAAGAGTCAAGTTCGAATTTCCAGACTTTTCATCGTCA
>QHPP01000189.1 GCA_003219125.1 Verrucomicrobiota bacterium | reverse complement strand
GAGCAATTGCAAGGCGGCGCGTGCTTGCTCGAACGTCACGCCCGGTTTCAACCGCCCGACCGCGCGCAGAAACGCGGTACCGCGCATCATTCGTTCATGCGAAAAACCCGGGATGATGAACGGCTTGGTCGTCCAGATATCGGCGTTCGGTCCGGTCCACGAGACCGGGAGCTTCGGTATCACCCCAACAATCGTGTGCGAGACGCCGTCAAGTGTGAGCGCGCGCCCGATCACGTTTGGATCGCCACCCAGTCGTGCTTTCCAAAAACGATCCGTGACCACAGCGACATCGGCGGCTTCCTCTTCCTGCGGCAAAAATGTGCGGCCGCGAATCGCGCGCAGGCCGAGTACATCGAACCAATTCGATGTCGTCTTGAAGATCGGAACCTGAAACGGATCGCCAAGCCCGGTCACCGTGGCGGCGATACCATTCTCGCCAGCAAATCCGTCGAACATGGTTTGCCCATCGCGGAAATGCATAAAACGCGGTGCGGAGAGTGGGAAATCGACCGTCTGCTCCTTGAAATGCGAGAAGACGTGCAGCAAGCGGGCTGGTTGCTGGAAGGGCAGCCCGCGCAGGAACAAATCATTGATCAAACTAAAGATGGCGGTGTTGAGCCCGATCCCCAGCGCCAGCGTAATTAACGCCAGCAAAGTAAATCCGGGTGACTTGAACAACTGGCGAAAAGCGAAGCGAGCATCAGTCATCATGGCGCTTGTAACTTTGTAACCCTTTTAACTTTTGTAACCTAAAATCTGACGCGGCCACCACTGCGATTGGATTCAATTAAAGACGCCGCCGCGATCGATTTTTGTCTGACGAGCCGCCGCCGCCCGAATTTTTATTCCGCAGAGGCAGTTTGGACTCCGATATCGGCGTGCATCGGGACTCTTGAGGTTGCGAGGCACTGATTGAGCGGCGATTAAGGTTACATGACGCGCAAAGCTTTTTTCGTCGCAGCAATTGCAGCAGCGACAATTTTCGTATCCAACCAACAAGGATGGTCCGCGGACGATTTGGCCGATATCAAGGAGCAAATCACCAAGCAGCATGATCAAACCGTGAAGCGGTTGCAGGACTGGATTCATCAGGTCTCGATCGCGGCGGAAAATCGCGGCTACCCGGAAGGGGCGGATTACATGATCAAATTGCTGCAGGAAGCGGGGTTTGATCAGGTGAGACAAGTGCCGACCGAGGGTAAGCCAGGCGTTTTCGCTACGCTCGATGCCGGTGCCCCGAAAACCGTCGGCATTTATTTCATGTACGACGTGAAACAGTTCGATCCAGCGGAATGGACTTCGCCACCAACCGACGCAGCACTGGTAGATAAACCGGATTTCGGGAATGTAGTTGTCGGCCGCGGCGCAGTGAATCAGAAAGGACCGGAGTCGGCTTTTCTGGCGGCGCTGCATGCAGTTCGGGCCGCGGGAAAAAAATTGCCGGTGAATCTCGCGTTTGTGGCAGAAGGCGAAGAAGAAATCGGTTCGCCTCATTTTCCGCAAATCGTACATCAGCCCGAGGTGCAGGCAGCATTGGCGAAATGCGATGGCATTTTCATTCCGTCGGCGGAACAGGACCCCGATGGAACAGTGACTTTGACACTCGGGGCGAAGGGCGTGATCGAAGTTGAGCTAACTTGCAGTGGCGAAAAGTGGGGACGCGGTCCGAAGAAAGATGTTCACTCGTCAAACAAAGCGCGCCTCGACAGTCCAGCCTGGCATTTGGTGGAGGCGTTGCACACGCTGGTCTCGGCGGATGGCAACGAACCGGCGATCGATAATTTCACGGCGAAGCTGCGGCCGATGAGCGCGGAAGAAAAAGCGATGGTGGCGAAAGCGGCCAAGCGCCTCAATGAAGCACAGGCGAAGAAGCTGCTGAGCGTCGAGCGGTGGGTGCACGATGTGAATTGGGAGAACGCGCTCGAGCTGTTAATGTCGCGCCCGACGGTGAACATCGAGGGGTTGGTCGGCGGCTATACCGGTCCCGGCGGCAAAACGATTTTGCCGCACAAGGCGGTGGCGAAATTGGATATGCGGCTGGTGCCGAACATGACGGCGGCGGATGCGATCGCGGCGTTGAAAGCGCATCTGGCCAAGCGCGGCTTCGCCGACATCGATGTGAATATGACTGGCGGCTACGATCCGAACAGCACTTCGGTGGATAGCGGTCTGATCAAATCGCAAATCGCGGTTCTGAAAAATTCCGGGATCGATCCGATCATTTTGCCGCGCAGCGCGGGTTCGTGGCCGGGTTATGTCTTTACCGGCGCGCCATTAAACAAACCGGCCGGACATTTCGGTCTTGGTCATGGCAGCGGGGCACATGCGCCGGACGAATATTTTGTCATCGAATCGTCGAATCCGAAGATTCAAGGCATCGACGGGGCAACGATGTCGTTTGTTCAGTATCTATACCAGCTCGGGAAGTAGGTAATCGTGCCTGTCTTTCGTTCGACGACGTGACAGTCTCTTCCCCGGTGATACCATGCGCGAGATGGAAGCAGCCGATTGAGCGCCATCGAGCGACCAGGAGCGTATCGATGTCCCTCGGCAAATTCCTTCGCTATTGCAGATAATCGCGAGGCTCGATGAGCTGAAAACCGGGTGTGTTTTGAATGAAGTGCCGGAGCCAAAAAGCGTGGCCTGACCCGAAGACGACAAGGATTCGATCGCCGGGCTGCGCGATCTGGGTAAGCTTGGCAAAGATCTTGGCGTTGCGCTGATACCAAGCTGCATTCAACTCCGCACCCGGTTGTTCCTTCTCGTTCCCGAGCGAGAGAAGCGCGTAATAAAAATTCTGGTGATCGGAAAGGATGCGCGCTGGATCATTCACATCGGCAAGCATGAGCCGCACGGGCTTCGTTTTCTGGGTCGCTTCCAATTGTTTGATCAGTTCCTCAACCTTCTCCTGCATCCGGCCGAGTGCGGCACCTTGCTGGTGTGCTTTGGCGTAGGCATCGACTTTGTCGAATGGAAAATAATCAATCGTATCGCTTTGCTCATCGATGCCATAGACGGACTTCTGGCCAAGCTGATGAGCGAGACGAAACGCGATCTGACTGCGTTCATCCGGATCTTTGCTCAATTTTTCTGCGGTGAACCCATCGAACTTGTTGCTGACGAAATCAGGGCGGTTGGACAACGCTTCTACTGCAATCTTGGTCGGATGGAATTTCGCGAGACGCGAGGCGACATCGGCGAGCTCCGCCTGTTTGGCGGGCGTGAGGACACTGTCGACTTTCATGTTGTGCATGTCCTGTCCAGGATTGCCGAAGTGATATGTACCGAGCACCATCACCTGGATCAGAGCCATCGCTGGGGTCGAGCTTTGCCCGAGAAGATTGGTGCTGAAGAGAGTAACGAGACAGGCGGTGACGAGAAGTTTCATAGGCCGGATTGCTTCAAATCGATTCGACGAGATCACGGTGTCGTTTGGATTCAGTTTTCTCAGCTCTTCGAGCGTGAATTCTGCATCATTACCTTTCGAAGACGGAAAAGATTGATACTTTGCGCGAGATGGAAGCGGCCGATTGGGCATCGCTGAGTGACGAACAGCTTCTCGAGCACCGCATCTCCACACTTGGCTTACAGCTTGAGGGGACAACGCTCGAGCCGTTGATCAAGCAACTTTATGACGAACTCTCTGCGAAAGGTCAGGTCTTTCATCCGCCATGTCACATCGGCGATGAATGGTTCGTGCCGGTGGGCATTCCTGCGATCTTCGTGCCATTTTTTCTCGTGCACGATCGGCTGCGCGCGCTCGAGCGAACGATGATGCTCGAGGTCGAAGGTGGGACCAAAGAGTGGTTCATGAAACTGATCCGGCACGAAGCTGCTCACGCCTACAACTATGCCTATCAGATTCCGCGGAAGAAAAGATGGCGGCAAGTCTTCGGGCGCACTTCACGCGCGGAAACGCCCGACTCCTATCGGCCCCGCCCCTTCAGTCGTAGCTATGTGGTGAATCTCGATGACTGGTATGCGCAGAGCCATCCCGATGAAGATTTTGCGGAGACCTTTGCGGTCTGGCTCACGCCTGGGCTCGACTGGCGCACGCGTTATGCTGGTTGGAAGGCATTGCAAAAGCTGGAATACGTCGATGAACTAATGCGATCACTGGCGGGGCAACTGCCGGTGCAAATGCCGGGGTATCGTCTGGCCGAATACAATTGTCTTAATATCAAGCTCAAAACTTATTACGCGCGTAAACGGAAGCTTTATGCCGATACTTATCCGGACTTTTACGACACCGATCTGCGCCAGCTTTTTGCTGCGCCCGCCGGTTTAAAGGCCGGCTCCTATTTGCGCCTGCGGCGTCGCCGGCTGCTCAATGCCGTCTGCCTGTGGACTAACGAGAAGAAGTACCGCGTAAACGAACTTCTTACACGGTTGATCGAGCGTTGCGACCATCTCGGGCTCCACGTGCATGATGACGACCCACAGCAGGACTTTCGCGTGTCGGCGTTTATCACTACCCTGGTGATGAACTATCTTTTCACCGGCAAATTCAAGCGGACGAAATAGCGTGAAAAAGAAACTCAAAGTCCTCGCCCTTTTCGACGCCATCCGCCCGACCACGATCGATCAGGACTTGAGCAAGGAGATGAAGACGGAAGATTGGAAAACGGAAGCGAACGTCCTGGGCGCGCTCGGCACGCTCGGTTACACCGCAGAACACCTCGCCATTTTTGATGATCTCGATCTGGTCCGGCAAAAACTGGATAACTTCGGGCCC
>QHPP01000188.1 GCA_003219125.1 Verrucomicrobiota bacterium | reverse complement strand
AATTGAGCTAACGGTGCGAGGTTAGCGGTTAAATTGTTAAAATTGTTAAAAAGGGAAAAGAGACTGATCCTTTTAACTTTTTAACGTTTACACTTTTGACGTCAATGCCGTCACGCTTGCGTATGACGCGCATAATGATTCTCCACACCTTTGGGCAGCAGACGTTTACGGCCTCGTTGTCGCCGACGCGCGAGGGTGGCACGGCCCCCCTTCGTTTTCATGCGCGCACGAAAACCATGCTGGCGTTTGCGCGTTCGTTTCGATGCTTGATAGGTGCGTTTCATGGAGCGGTGGAAGGGACGGGAACAGTAAAAGTGACGCTCCGATTGTCAATGCCGTAGCGGCGGTCTATGACCGCCGAACTCGCCGCGCGAGAAGAAATCTTCGGCGGTCATAGAGCACTGCTACAGAAGAAAATTTCGCGCTCACCACGTCCCCAGCCAAAACCGTGGGTTGCCACTGCCCCCTTTTTCGATGATAAAACCACAATGAGTCATGTCGTCATTGAGCCGGCGACGGCCGAAGACCTGGACGAATTGTCCGATCTGCTCGGCGAGCTTTTCAGTGAAGAGAGCGATTTTCGGCCGAACAAGGAGAAACAGTTACGCGGGTTGCGATTGATTTTCGAGCAGCCGAACCGGGGGCGTGTTTTTGTTCTCCGACGCGATCATTCCATCGTCGGGATGATAAATTTGCTCTTTACCATCAGCACGGCGGAAGGCGGCTTCGTCATGTTGTTGGAGGACCTCGTCATTCACAAAGGGTTTCGCGATCATGGTTACGGCTCGCAATTGCTCGAATACGCCATCGACTTTGCCCGCAAGAAAAATTTCCTGCGCATCACCTTGTTGACCGATCGACCCGAAATCAAATCGCAGGCGTTCTTCAAACGCCACGGTTTCTTCGAATCGGCGATGATTCCGATGCGCTTGCTAATCACGCCGGAAACTCCGCAAAGCGAGGTGACGCTTTAAGCGGTTTGCAACGGACTCAGTTTCGGCGGAATAACTTCGATGCGAAGCGGCGTAATTCGTCTTTTTCGTTTTGCGGGGATTGAAGTTTTCCTGCATTTCAGTTGGTTCCTGGTGGCGGCGATCTACATCTCCGGATACATCCGTCGTTACGAGTCGCCGGTCTGGGGCGTGCTCGAATACATCTCGGTATTTGCGATCGTGCTCATTCACGAATTTGGACACGCGCTTGCTTGTCGCCAGGTTGGGGGAATAGCAGATCGGATCGTGCTCTGGCCGTTAGGAGGCATTGCGTTTGTAAATCCGCCCCGCCGCCCCGGCGCTTATCTATGGAGCATCGCAGCTGGCCCTCTCGTAAACGTCATTCTACTTCCCGTGCTCGCGTTTGTGTCGATGCTGGCACAGGCCTCACTGCCCGGGAGCGACGTGGCGGTTTTCTTTCGCGATTTGAACCTTATCAACGCCGTCCTTCTCGGGTTCAATCTCCTCCCAGTCTTTCCACTCGATGGCGGACAAATCGTGCGAGGTTTGCTCTGGTTTCCATTCGGTGAAATTCGAAGTTTGCAAATTTCCAGTGTGATTGGTCTCATTGGTGGAGCAATTCTTGGAATCGTGGGATTGATGGCCGGATCGGTGTGGTGGGCGGTGTTGGCGTTTTTCCTTTTAAGCCGTGCGTGGTACGGCTGGCAGCAAGCCAAAGCGATGATCACTGCGTCAAAAATGGGAATTCCAATTTCCCCTTCACCTACTGCTCCCGAAAATCCGGTGCCGCGGTAGGGTCACTTGCTCCCGGTCATCCCGAGCGTAGTCGAGGGATATGGCCATGAAGCCTTCAAGGCAACACTACGGAAGCCCTCCGCTTACGCTCGGGATGAGGTTATTGCAATGTGTGCAACTGATCGATCAAGCGTTTGCGGAAATCTGCGCGGAATAGAATTTCATCCGAAGCAATCTCGACCGGTTTTCGGCTCGGTTCCGAGAGATTTTTCTGCGCAAACGCTTTTAATTCCTCGATTCGCGCCGGATCGTAGAAAAATGTGAAAAGACTAGGCAAATAGCTGTTGGCATTAAGGGCATCGACTTTTGCCACCAACGCTTTCAGGTTTTTTCTGGCGAATTCCCAGGCCAGCTCTGGCCGGTCGCTTTCCCGGGCAACTTTCGAGACCATGAAAACAGCGCGGCTCGTCGGCAGCTCATCGGTTAAAGCAATAGCTAACGATTTTTGGATTAGCTTGGGATCGGTGGCAAAGGCGAGCGCGTCGTAATAATTTTGTTTTTCTTCGGTGCTCGTTGTTTTCAAACCGAGTTCGTGCAACTTGTGCCAGGTGGCTGCGTCGCCGTAGTGCATGGTAATGGCAAACGTCGGCGCGCGCAGATCGGCCGGAACACTCGATCGGTCCTTCAAATAGTTCTCGAAGTTTTGCCGGCACGTTGTGATGACTTCTTCATCGCCCAACAAGCCGAGTTCCTGAATCAGGCTTGCGCGCAACAATGAAGCTGTCATCGGTTCGCTGGCTTTTGGCTGCAAGGTGAGAGTATCGAGAGTAGGTCGCAAAACGTGCCGCGCATAGCGGCGGAATTCTTCCTGCTCCGATGCGCCGGCAAGAAGATGATCGATTGAATTGAAGGCATTGATGATTTGTTCGCGAGCCGCGAGCGCGGTGCTCGGCGACAGCCGATCAATCAGGCCAGTATAAAAGGTGAAGGGTTGGCGGCCAGCCTGGACAAAAGCCCACGCATCGCTCAGCAAATTCACCTGATCGGGCACGTTCATCCCGGGCAAACTCGCAAGTAGCAGCTTCCACGACGTCTCATCGTATGCGACGCGATAATTGCCCGCGCCTTCGACGTTTAGTTTCAGCGCGCGATCAAAAGGAACATCTTCAAACGTCGCTATTTTCTCCGACATCAAGAGCGTGGCCGGCGCGCTCTGGCCATCAATGAAATAGGTGAGGGGAACTTTCCAAGTGGCGCCCGTGCTATCGCGAAAATTAACCGTGAAACGCTCTTGTGAGAGAGCGACTTTGCCATTGGCTTCCCGGTTCACATTCAGGACTGGAAAACCGGGCTGCTCGGTCCAGCCGGCCGCAATTTCGACAATGGGCTTGCCGCAAGCTTCGGTCAGCGCATTCCATAAATCCGCGGTGGTTGAGTTGGAATATTTGTGGGCCTGCATATAACGCCGAATTCCATCGCGAAAGGGTTCTTCGCCCAGAAAACTTTCGAGCATGCGCAGAAAGGACTGCCCTTTTTTGTAAGTGATGTCGTCGAAAGCGCTGTTGGCCTCGGCTTCGGTGGCGACCTTCTGCTGGATCGGATGGGTGGTCGCGCGGGCGTCGCCTTCCATTGCCTGTTCCTTAGCCATCCCAATCCGCCGAGCGGGATCTCGTGGAATCCCTTTCTCCAGCCAGACTTCCCATTGCGGATTGAAATGAGCGGTGCATTTCGTGCCCATCCAGGAAGCGAATCCTTCGTTGAGCCAGAGATTGTCCCACCATGCCATAGTGACGAGATCACCGAACCATTGATGGGCGACTTCGTGTGCGATTACTTCATAAACGCGTTGTTTGGTCGCGGCCGATGAGTTTGCCGGATCAAATAACAATGCCGTTTCGTAGTAGGTGATTCCACCCCAGTTTTCCATCGCGCCGCCGAATCCGCCCGGAATCGCAAGCTGGTCCAGCTTTGGCAGTGGATAAGGAACCCCGAAGTATTCGTTATAATAATGCAAAATCTGGGCAGTAGCTTCCAATGCATAACGCGCGCTCTCTGCTTTGCCTTTTGTGGTTGTGATGCGCAGTTTTACTCCGTCTATTTGCGATTCGATCGCATCGAATTCGCCTGCGCAAAACACATTCAAATAACTGGACATTAAAGGCGTCGGCTGAAATTCCACCTCGCGGCCGCCAGCGACTTTCTTTTCACTAGCAACCGGCATGTTCGAAACCGCCATCCAATTTTCCGGGACGACCGCGGCTAAATGAAAACGCGCACGAAAAACCGGCTCATCCCAGCAGGGAAAAAGTCGCCGTGCATCTGTAGCCTCGAACTGCGTTCCGAGGAACATCTTCTTCGCGCCGGTCCCTTCCTCCTGATACTTGGCGTAGAAGAGGCCGCGGCCAAATTGATTGATCTTGCCGGTGAACTTAAGCGCGAGCGCGTGATGGCCCGGCGTTAGTTCTTGGGGCGACGCAATTGTCAGCAGCTCGTTTTTGCCGTCGAATTTGATCGCCGTTTTCGGAACCGTTTTGCCGTCAATCTCTGCATCAGTAATCGTGAGATCGAGCGCATTCAAAACGATTTCGCGGCTCGGTTTTTCGACATTCAGCTTCACTGTCTCCCGGCCAGCAAAGGTGAGCTTTTTGAGGTCGGGTTTAAACCAAATCGCGTAGTCGATCGGCCGGACCTGTTTCGGCAATTTTCCCGGTGTGCTGGCGAAATCGAAAGGTTTTTCGGCGTAGAGAGAAGTCACAGCGGCAAAAAGATAAATCAGAACAAAGAAACGCATCCGCGCACTATAAGCCATCGCATAAATCCGAAAGCCGGAACCGGCCATCCGAACTTGGACGGCTTAAAGCCGTCAAGTTTCTGGAAGAGCCGATGATCAGTGCGAATCGAGCGTTTTCTGTGATACTGGGTCGCGCGTGCGTCGCCTGCTGGCGAAAGTGTTCCGCTTTCGCGAACTTTTCGCGACGCCCGATCAACCCATTCAAGCCACTTGCTTGGAAAGCCTGTTTGGGCGTGACGCCGAAACCAACACGCGAGACGCCTGCGCTACCCAATCCACGCCCGGCGTCACTAATTGAACTGTTCGCGAACGTCGTCAACGCTCGATCGCGGTTTCTTGGCTGATGGGACGACTTAGAGTGATGGCAAAAAATCGCGTCGAGGTTCTACTGCACCACCAGCACGATGACAAGCTGGCCGTCGCCTACCTGGGGACCGCGAATGACCAGTGGGCTTGCCTTGCTCAGCCTGGCTTTGGTTTCCAACAATAGCTTTTGTTCCTGAAAAAGCTTCAGATTCAGAACGTAGGCATCGGCCTTTTCGCCCCGAGAATCGACATGCAATGAAAAATATTTACTGGTCGCGAGCCAGTCTTCTTCGCCGGTTTTTAATGTCTTGCGCGCTTCACCGATAAGCTGGAACTGGGAATAACCAAAGAGCTTCCGCAGCGTTCCTTCAATTTGCGTTACCTCCGCCGGCGTCGGCTCGGTTGGTGGCGAATTGCTCGCGATAATTAATCCACTCCAGACCGTTTGTTCTGGAAGTGACGCCCCACCGATACTAAACGCGACGGATAGAGTCGCGATTAGTAACAGGAGACGCCGCCTCATTTTTATTTTGCCGCATATTCGGGCGGCAATGATTGCAGACCATCCACCCAAAGGACGGTCACGTGGTCGTCCTTTTTCTCGAACATCGAAATGGTCGCGTTCGGACTTACGGTCGGATCAACCCGAGACTCCAAAATCTGGGTCAGATATTCCGACTGACTCGACGGTGTGCTTTCGCGAAATACCACTACTGCGCAAATCGTAAAGACTGCGAGCGAGGTGATTCCACCCCAAAGCAGGCGACGAATCGTCCACCAGCCGGTCCGAATTGCGTCAGGCTCCGATCGCACCGGCGCGTTCTCACGATCCAAACGTTCCCGTAATTGATGGCTGAAGAAATCAGCGTTGCTTAGGGCGATCGCTTGCTCGCGCAAAAGGGAACCGACTTGTTT
>QHPP01000187.1 GCA_003219125.1 Verrucomicrobiota bacterium | reverse complement strand
CGTGCATAGGAAAGTCCGCGCGTGTTGTCACTTAAACAGACAGCAAAGAGCCGCACGACTTCCGAAATCATGCGGCTCCTTCAGCTCCCTGCTAGACCGCGGACTCAGTCTACAATCACATGATCAATCACACGTGAATTGCCGGTATCCACGAAGTAAACATGGACCCGAGTGCCGGGCTTGATCGCGGTTTGGACCAACTCCCCCTTCCGGTTTACAACATGACCCGGTCCCTCGAGCAGATACTTGCCGGGACGATTCGAGCGGTCTTCGCGAACGACGAGAGTCTTGAACGGCTGATAATTGGCGGCCGCACCTTCCTCACTTGTCGTTTTAACGACCTTTCCCGTCACCGTGATCGGTTGTTCTGTAGTTACCGTTTGTTTCTTGCGCGTCTGCGCGAATGCCACCGGCGCAATCAAGGCGCAGCAGGCAAGGGTGACAACTGTTTTTTTCATTTAGGTGCCTTCCTGTTGAATGTTATGGGTGTGTTCTCTCGCCGGTACCATGGCATATCTTGTACCTAAGCGATTTCTCGCTCGTAACACCACCCATAGGAGCGCGTTAGACGGAGAGCGACAACTTTCAAGGCACTTTTCTTTTCCCGAAGTTGGGATTGTATCATTCCGCTGGCGGGAAAAGTTGTTGATCAGGAGATAGTAAGATTTGTTTACCTGCAGCTGTTTGATCGTTGCGGCGCATCCTTAATCGCCTTTGGTGTCGGTGCCGGTTGCGCCGCGCCGGCGGTCGCATCCCTAAAGTGAAATCCTGATAGCTTTGGACCCGATTTGTCGGGTCGAAGAGCAGCAGCAATGTGCCAAGAGGCTTTTGGTAATCAATTTCCCCGGAAAATTTGAGTTATTAGAATTGACATACTCGCCGAAAACGCTCTGGGGGGACTGTTTCGATGCATAATCCCTGACAAGGAAAAAAATGTTCGACTCCACTCTGAAAATATTGGCCGCGCTAATGCTAGCGATCACCGCCGCATGGACGACCCAGCCCGTATTCGGCGGGGCTGTGCATCAATTCGTATTGACCGAAAACTCGTCTACGAGTCTCTCTGTCACCTACGATGGGTCACCTCTTACAGTTAATTTTGTTAGTTCAGAAAGTTGGAATTTTATACTTCCCGCAGGTTTTATTAATACTTCTGTGGAGGGTGGCCAGGCGTGGACTGAGCCAGAAAATTCTACTTTGATGAACTTCGTCACTTTTGGCGGCGAAGTTGCGAATCTCGCCTTCATTACAAGCGATCTATTGGCCGGTAGCGGTGTTTCTCCCATCGCGGATGGCACATCCGTTGAGGTAGGGACAGTTGGAGGCGTGGTCGTCTTTGCGACCTTCAATGACAAAGCGGCCGCCTCCGAGGGTGTTCCAGACACAGGAACGACGTGTTCGCTGCTTGCGCTTTCTCTCATCGGCTTGCCTTTCCTGCGCCGGAAACTCTGCTAAAGAGAAAGCACGTTTCCACGACCCGCATCGGAAAGACCGGGACGCGAACGGGTGGCCAAGGTTTGTCGCGGTTAGCGCAGGCAAGTCAGCCAACAGTCAAGCAACGTACTCCCGGGGTCGAACAGACCTCTCAAACTGCAAAGTTAGAAGAACAAATGACATGATTAAAAAGATGGCCAATCCATTGTTGCTAAAGTTTGGGTCGGTGTTGGTAAGAACGTAAACAAAGAAAAGAGGATGATGAAGTATCCACGGCCGTTAAATCAGCTGGTTAAGTTTTCCATCTTGGCGATCGCCCACGTGGCACTCCTTCGCCCGCAACTCATCCACGCGGGCCAAGGGTGGCCGATGTACGCGCACGACTCGCAGCACTCATGCCTTAGCTCGGTCGCTTCACAGAAGCCACAGTTCATCCGGTGGTCCACGCCCGTCGATCTTAACCCTCAATACAGCGGCGACGACCTCTTCATTCATTACGGCTCGCCGGTAATAACGGTCGATAATGCCGTTATCGTTCCGGTTAAGACTGGAGCTACCGGTGGCTTCCGGGTGGAAGCGCACCGCGGCAGTGATGGGGTGTTGCTCTGGTCGTTTCATACGGACTTTTCCCTACCTCCGCACAATGGCCTTTGGACACCAATCTGCGGAATTGCTTTGACGCCAAACGATGAGGCGGTGGCAATCCCCGGAGCTGGCGGCACTGTCCTGCTGCGCAGTTCTCCGGATGCTGCAACGAACTCTCAACCGACACGCCTCGCGTTTTATGGCTTGGATAACTACAACCAGAATCCCGCGGCCTTTCGAAGCGCGATCCAAATTTCTACTCCTATTGCCGGCGACAAAGAGGGAAATCTGTACTTCGGTTTTGTTTCTAATGGCCAGCCGCTGCCTGGTTATCCAAACGGCATTCGCAGTGGTCTAGCTCGGGTTGGGAAGAGCGGACAGGGCAAATTCACCTCTGCCATTGCGATGTCCGGTGATCGTCTCATCCAGAAGGTCGCTTATAATTGCACGCCCGCATTCTCCCAGGATGGCAACACGCTTTACGTGGCAGTCAATCGCGTCGCCGTTGAAATACACGCTTTCCCTTCGGCGTACTTGTGCGCGCTTGATAGCACGACGCTTCGCCGCAAAGCCAGCGCACCGCTGATTGATCCGCGATCGACTGCCAATGATCCACTAGCAGCGCTCGCTTACGATTCCGCCAGTAGCACACCAACGGTCGGCCCTGATGGCGACATTTACTTTGGAGTGCTCGAAACCGATTTTACCAGCAACCACGATCGTGGCTGGTTACTGCATTTCGATGCGCAGCTAACCGTTACGAAGCTTCCGAGTGCGTTTGGATGGGACGATACCGCTTCAGTAGTTCCGGTCACTGCTGTGCCGTTCTATCTAGGACCTTCATCCTACCTTTTGCTGACCAAGTATAATAACTACGTCCAGGCTGGCGGCAATGGTCGGAACTACGTTGCTCTGGTAGATCCGAATGTCAGCATGAGAGATCCGATTACCGGCGTTACAGTCATGAAAGTTGTGCGCAAGATTCTCGGCCCAACCGCTGATCCTGACCTCGGGGGCGTCCGCGAGTGGTGCATCAATTCGGCCGCCATTGATTCAACGAACCATTGCGCAGTGGTCAATAGCGAAGATGGCCGTGTCTACCGATGGAGATTCGACACTAATACGCTTACTCCAGCCCTGACTCTCGCCCCGCCCACCGGCGAAGCCTACACACCTACGGTCATTGGACCCGATGGCGCGGTTTACGCCATCAATAACGCCCAGCTTTTCTCTTGCGCAGCTTTCGGTGGCCTCGCCTTAAGCTCAGAAGAGCAGTAGATCGGCCGAATCATTGATAAGGCTCGCGTGCTCACGCTCGATGTGAAAAATAATGTCCCTAACAGATCGTGCCCGATTCCTCACCGATTTAGGCTCGATCGCGCTCTCAACATACTCGGGCCAGATTTAAAGCCCAAGTAGTTCGGCATAGTTCAGTTCGATTTCGTCGTAGAGCGTACTTGCTTCGAAGCTACATCCCCTGCTCCCTCCAATCTGCGGGCGAGTTCAGATTTGTTTTCCATCCAGCGATAATCCGGATCCATGCCGACGTGTGTCCAAACAAGACTTCCCGAGTAACGCCAGAGGTCGAGTAGAATGCCCTCTCCGAATGGTTGGCCTCTGGCCGTAACGACGATGACGTTATGCTCGGCATTGGTGTTGGGACCCGACTCGGCCCAGTGGAGCTCGAGCGTTTGCAGCTTCAGTGCATCCAATCGGACGAGAAGCTCTGTTGCCCACTGAAAACAGAGTCCCCCTTTTCTCTTTCCAATATTGACAAGGAAGTTCTGAATGCCGGGTAGCCATGCCACACGCCACTCGCGGTGCAGGTCTCGTCCGGTCATGTAGGCAGTATATGCGACTCGCCCAGCCTCATCCGGACTGACGGTCGGGGAGAGTGCCGCGATTCGCGTTCTCAAGGAAGGATCATCAGCGGACCACGCAACGAACAGTTCTCCTCGACGTCCGCTGCCCCAGGGTGAAGAAAGCGCGAGGACGAGACACGGCACCACCGCGAATGTCTTAACCCCTAAAAGGAGAGAGCGATAAAAAAACATTTTGACATCCCATACTTAACGCCCTGAGTAGCGCAATCGATTTATTAGACTTCCTCAGCGCGGAAAATGGAATGGGATCTAAGGCTCGCCGGGGGCGTCGATGTTCATAGTGACTCGCAAGGGGATGGTGGTGCGCTTGCCGGTAAGACTCGGTGACAGGGTCACTAAGAAAGACCTGTACACCGGAGCTCACGCGGTTGGCGTCCTCGCGAATACCATGCCGATGTTCGATCGGCTTAAGGTCCCACGATGATCTGCTTCTCCTACGGCGCTGTTTGGGACATCTGCTTCGTGATCGAGATGCTTTGATATCTGAATACCAGGAAGTACAACATCGGTATTGGAAACGGATGCAGTATCAACCCAACCACCGGTCGTAACAACATCGACATCGGCGCGGCCTAGGGTCACGGCTGAGGCCAACACGATCCGCATTGGCAAATCAGGAACGCAGAAGAAGACTCTTATTGCTCGTATTCGGGGAGTGACAGTGGCCAGCGGCGTAGGAGTCATGTTCGCACCACCGGTCAGCTTGGAACGGTTTTCTCGTCGGCAAGATTCAAAGAGGCAATCAAACCGATGGATAAAGCGACTGAATATCCGAAAGTCTAATCAGGCTCGATCTATCGGATGTCTTCGACGTAGCTGGCGATTCGGTAATCCTTCGGCGGCATCAAATTGGCGAGAGCTTTGTCGTAATGGAAATAGCAATCGCCGTTTGCGTAGAAGCTTTTGCAAACCACAGTACCGTACATCATAATGTTGCCTTTGCTTACGAAATCAGCACCAGGAACATACCAGAGCGCCTCGATGGTGGGCTTGCCATTGGCATCGAGATTGACCGTTTGGGTAGCTCCCGGGGCGGTTGGACTAACCCCGTAAAACTGCACGTGCGCGGAGGCGCTATGATTAGTAGAAGTGGTCCCGTCGATGTTGAGGAGAGCTGATCCGTCTACGTTGCCGTTACTAAAGTTGGACACCTTAATATCTACGTTTCCAGTGAAGTAGAACCTGACGTTCACCCCCTTATTAATTATGAGGTTAGTCTTGATATCGCCGTTGACCACAATATTGACATAGGTCTCGCGAGGGGTGGAATTTACTGCGACGGGATTAATCGTGACGTCCTGAACATTACTATACAGATACCATGGCGCGTTTGCCCACGAATCCGGTGAATTCCCGCCGCATTTAGGATTATTCAAAGGCGGGGTGATGGTGGCGGGTGCACTCGCCTCATATGACCTCGAAGGCGGAGGGGTAACGGCCGGTTGCGGGTCTACGACAACCGGAACGTTGTTGTCGACGGTGCCATAGATGTATCTGGTAGTGCGGAGAGTTGCTCCGTCCGTAGTGACGTTACCATAAATTTCGCCAGTAAGACTGGTAAAGCTGGAGCTGCCGCAAATGACGTTTCCGTCGCGCGAGTCGGAATAGAACTGCGGTAACGGGTTTCCTCCTTTTGCCACGTTTGGATCGTAACTGCCATTGCTCGAGTTAAAACTGTCGATCACACCTGCGGAACCGGGCCCGTAAAAGGAACCGCTGGTCGTGATGGCACCGCTGCTGGGCAGGACGATTGGCACCGCAATCAACTCGATGCGCCGCGAAACCTGGGCAATGAGCTGGCCGTTCGCGTCGCTCGGAACATTAACAACATGTTTGTTATTGCCGTCGCCGTCACCGTAAGTGGCGATAAAGTGGTCGAAGTTAAAATCTATCTTACGAACCAGACTGTCCCCACCGCCTCGCGCGCCAGTGAGCCCGAAGCTCGCGCCAACTCGCGCTGGAGTATCGTCCATGCCGGTCCGGCGTAATCCCGATACTCGCGCCGTGCCAATGGAACGAATCCGGTAACAACGATAACCGTCCACGGTGGTGAAATTGTCAACCGTAGCGGTCGCCAAAAGGTTGCCGGACCCGCCGATGGGAGTGGGCATGGTATAACTCCACGGTCCGGTGGAACTATTCGGGCTGCTCCAGCCTGTCCCGGTGAATTGCATCGCCGGATTTGCAAACGTTTTGCGCGTCTCCGCGTAGGCTATGTCCGCGCCCGCTTCAGCGGCGGCGAGAGCGTTTCTCCAGGCACTTACCTGCTTGGAAGTTACATTGTAGCGAGTAGTGCAATTCATAAGCACGTTCGCACCTATGATGGAGATGATCAGGATCGTGCCCATTGCGCAGATAATGGCACTGCCGTTTTCGTTCGGTACGTAGGTCTTCATATTTCGATGATTGCTGAAATCGCGATGTTTCCTAGTTGCCCCGACGCAGATTGCGCAGATAGGCCGTAGAATACACCGTGGTGCTGGCGCGTTCCATGTTGGCGCCGTTGGAGGTGAAGACAGGAAGAAAACTAACTACCGTGGATAGATAACCGCTATTAGCCAGGTTGATATCAGTAACCTGGTCCACAAGCTGATCGGTACTCGAGGCGACGGTGGTAACAACGCCGTCTTCGGTGCGCAAAATGGACTGCCCACTGATAGAGTAGACGACTGCCGAATTGTTCGTACTGGTGCCTCCCGGACCGTTCGAGCTGGTGGATGGATAGTAATCCACCTGATAGCCAGAGCCCTTTTTGGTGATAGTGGGTGTGCGGCGAGTGTTGATGTTGTCCGCGGTAGCATCACTATCACCGGGCTGGATGACATATTTGGGAACCCAGCAAGAAATCGTCTGCGCGTCGGCCGAAATCTCGGCGATGTTAGACCGCTTTACGTCACGGTTCAGGTAATCAAGGATCCGGACCTGCTGCACGTGGGTGGAGAAGAACTTGTCGACGGCAGAGAAGCTTCGGTTTAGAGAGATTGAGGCGGTGATGATAACCCCGAGGATGATGCTTCCCAGGCCCACGGAGACCATGAGCTCGACTAATGTGAATCCTTGCCGGTTCTGATGTTTGATAAGCTTCACTTTTTTGTTCCTGCTGAAATAACGGTTGAGGTTTGCGCGGTAGTCGTTCGATTGGCAAAAGTTGCCGGCCACTGGTTTGCTAAATCGACTTGCACGAGAGTTGAGCTCGAGAAATCCGCCGTAGACGGCACCGAAGTAACTGTTCCATTGGCGCTGCGCGTATAGGTTATCGTCGGATTGCCGCTCGGATAATTGCTGACCGTAACGGTCTCGACTGCTCGCTGGGCCAGAGGCGACGAATTGGCCGGGGTGCCAATCAGGCTCTTCATTGAGCTGGCGGAGGTAAGGGTGCTGAAGTCTGCGTTGCGCAGCCGCTCGAGCCGGTCGTGAACGGCTTCAATTGCGCCTACGTTTTCCTTGCTGGCGGAGATGTATCGCAAGCAGATGGCATTGATTTCGAAGATGGAAGAAAAGAATACCGCAACCAGAGCTGTCGCGACGACAATTTCTGGAAGTGTAAACCCGGCTGTAGCACGCGTCCCATTGCCTAGTAACATTAGTAATTATGGAAATTATCACAGTGGCCGTGGTTTTGACTACAACTATTTTTACCTCTTTCCCGGCGATTACCGGTCCGCACAGTCCAACGCTAAGGCGAGATTTCCGATATAAATAGCCGTTACAAAGCCACTTGCGTTTGAAACACAGCGAAGTAGCCCGGGCAGGGCCAAGATAGCCGGGTCAAAGTTAAGTTCCCTCAAGATGCTGCGCATGCTGCTGATGGCGATGCCGGCGCGAGTTGAAGATGAGGAGGCGGTGTATCACCTCACCGCTCGGGTCAAAATCCCTGTCCCGCTCGCACCCGCAGCGATCTAACAAATCTCAAACTCACCGGGTGTCCGGGTGTCGCAGATAGAGCGCCATCCCGCCAACGTCGATTACGGCGAAGTTCCAGGCGAGATATTCTGCTCCGATTAATCCCGAATTGGATTCCTCTGCACTCTTGGAATGTAACATGGTGCCCGACACGTTCACCACACTGACGGTAGCTCTGGGAATGGTATAGTCCCCAATCTTCAACTCGTTAACTTCGCCGGTGCCGAGCCGCTCGATGCGTCCCTCTCCCGCGTCCTCTACAAACCGGGTGCCCGCAATACCTACCCCCGCTTGGCTCGCCATTGTTCTGTCCACCGTCGTCACGGCCGCACCCGTGTCCACGATCATTCGGGTCGGGTGGCCATTGAGCACGGACGCCACTTCGAGATGATTGGTCGAGTTTCGGCGCATCGCGATTCGAGTAAATCCTCTGTCGGAAAGCAAACCGGCGAGCTTTTGACTCACCTCTGCGCTCGGACCGTTTGGATTAATGTAAAGCATCTGGCGAGCGCAATCGATAATCATCCCAAATTTGCTCATCTCCCGCACACCCAACAAGCCATTGAGATGCGGCAATCTATTCACCGTCGTTATATGCGTTCCTATGGCCGGAGCGGGCGCGTCTGGATTCATATCAGAGGTGTCGGCTAGCGCGACCGGCACGTTGGTGACCACGCAGTTGCCCATGGCGATGCTTTTCGCGACGCTCACTCCATAGCGCTCCCATCTCATCCCAAAAATTCGGCCCACGTTGATGGTGGTGTTTTCGACTTTTAGCCCAAATGTCCCTGCACTGTTTTTGTCGATAATGGTAACCGGCGCCCCCGTGTCGATCATGAGAGCAGCGCGCTTGCTGTTAATGGCAACCGGAACACAAAGGTGGTTTTCGAATCGCCGCTCCAGTTTCGCGCCGACAAGTCCTTGTCCGGAAAGGAATCCGGCGAGGGTGCCTGGCTGCTGCTGCGATTGCGCAGTCAAAGGTGCCAGCGCCGCCGTCCATAAAATCAAGGCGAACAATTTTTTCATGGGCTGCCTTATAGCATTCCGCTGTCTCCCCAGTCTACTTTTGTTTACAACAATGTAGCGGTAGTTAAACCTCTGAGGAAACGGGCGCAGTTCCGGTAGCATCCGCGCTTGCGAGTTACTCGTAGTTTCCGAACACCTGAATACCGGCGATGTACAGGTTTCTACCGCCTCGGGGCGGGTGGTAAAGAGTCACGGAGTAATGCAATGGCGCGCGATTGGGATTAAGTGGAACTGTGTTTGGATCGATCGTGACCCTGGAAAATTCGTTTCCGGCTTTGTCGCTGGTCGAAACAACGATCTGACTGATCAGTTCGTCAAGGGCAATGTCAGCATCGGTGTTGTAATCGAAATGTAGCAATACGAGAGCCGTTCCTCCACCGTGCAGATTTTGGACACTCCCTTGTCGTTATATTTAATCTCGA